>WAJW01000057.1 GCA_015523685.1 Archaeoglobaceae archaeon | reverse complement strand
AGATTTCTGCGTGCATTCTCAGCATTCACCCTCAATCCCTTCATGAGCCTGATTGTTCTGGTGAGAATATGATCTGTAAGAATCGTGATCTCAGGGAGGGAGATCCTCTCCGCTGAAGAATTTGTGAGATCCCTCTCTTCCCAGAGAATGGAACTCTCAAAAACCGGTATCATCAATCCCCTTACGACCCTCGCAATCCCGCAGATCTGCTCTGCTGTAACCGGATTCCTTTTATGGGGCATCGTTGAGGAGCCAACCTGCTTCTCTCCAAATTCCTCCTCCAGCTCCCCAACCTCCGCTCGCTGGAGAACCCTGATATTTGTGGCAATCTTTTCAAGGGTTGTCGAGAGCATGGCCATGAAACAGGCATACTCCATGTACATATCCCTCGGGAGTATCTGGTTATATGCCTCTGCAGGTTCCAGATTTAGAACCTCAAGAGCCCTCTTCTCGATGGAAAAACCTGTATCTCCATAACCCGCCTGAGTTCCAACAGCACCACCTATTTTCCCTTTAACAGCTCTAAAACGGAGATCTTTCAATCGTTCCATATATCTCATCAGCTCAGAAAGCCATATCGCAAACCTGAACCCGTAGGTGATTGGGAGGGCTGGCTGTCCGTGGGTTCTTCCAAGGCAGATGGTTTCCTTGTACTCCCTGGCCTTATCTGCAAGCACATGGCACAGCTCCATTAGCTTTTTTCTCATTATGTTAAGAGAATCTCTCATCTGTAGTGCAGTGGCAGTATCAATTATGTCGTTTGATGTCGCTCCAAAATGAACCCACCTGCCGACATCACCTGCAACCTCCGTAACTGCTTTTGCAAGTGCCATTATATCATGACCTATCTCGGATTCAATTTCTCTGATTCTCTCCACATCTATATCCCTTATTTTCCTTTCCACTTCATTAACATCCTCTGCATCCAGAAATCCATGATGAGAAAGAGATTTCAGAAGGGCAATTTCAACCTCGAGCATTCTCCTTATTTTACCTTCCTCACTCCATATCCTTTTCATCTCCTCTGTTCCGTAACGGTACTCCAGTGGATGAACGGGCATGATTCACCAGAGACTCCCATAAAATAAAAGGTTTATCGGAGATGTCAGATATCCCTGATATTCTCCCAGTCGAGACTTGACTCTCTCAATTCTCTTCTCTTTTTCTCAAGGTACCTCAGAACAGCGGGATGACTTGAACCTTCAGCAAGCATTTCAATGGCCTTCCTGACAATCCTCACCTGATCAGGAGAGCCGATGACAGCAACTGTCTTGCCGTAAACGCTGACATCCACGCCTATAAGATCCTCAATTGATTGCCTCATTCTCCCGCCCTTTCCGATTATTCTTCCCTTAATCCTTTTCAGGGCATTTCTGGTTGTGGCAATCCCGCTGAGATCTATTATATCAAGCATTATGAGATCGTCATCAAGCAGTTTCATGGCTATCATCGGATTAAAACCCCTCCCTATTGCCCTGACTACCTCAATGCATCTGAGCATATTAAGGGGATTATCACCTTCTTCCAGCTCAACCAGTCCTGTTTCACTGTCTATGTTAAGTCTGCATCCTGTTCTCTCCTCGATCATTCTCTTTATCTCCCCGCCTTTCCCTATGAGAACTCCGATTCTCTCCCTCGGTATTCTTATCTGCTGCATCTACTTCACCACTCTCTCAATGACCTCTTCCACATCTGCCCTGACACCATATCTTGAAAAGAACCTTATCAGATTTACCACGTCTCTCTTCAGGAAACTCATGGAATGGGGATGCTCGGTGTGAACTGCCTGACCCATGTCAATTATAAAAGGTCTTTCAAACCAGAGGACATTATATTCGCTCAGGTCTGCATGGACAAGCCTGATCCTGTAGAGCCTTTCCATCTGGGTTATGAGCTCGTTAAATAGCTCCTCAGGATCTATTATCCCGGGGAGTTCCCCTGAAATGTCCTTCAGCGTTGGAGCAGGGACTCCATCCTCTCCAATAAATTTCATGACAAGAACGTTATTTGCATACGAAATCGGTTCGGGAACACTTACTCCCCCCTTAAACGCCCTCTCAAGGTTCTTGAATTCCTTTCGAGTCCATGTATAAACGAGCTGTCTTTTTGTGAATTTTGTTCGGGTAAACCTCGGGTCTCCGATTATATAATCCTCCATCCTGTGAAACTCAGATGTCTCTATTCTGTATATCTTTACCGCCACATCCCCTCTCTCACCGACAGCATGAAAAACATGGGCCTCCTTACCGGTGCTTACAACCCCGCCCATGGCCGTGATGATCTTTTTATTGCTGAGCCTGTAAAGGGTTTTGAGGACTGAAGTGTCAAGAACGGAGGAAAATATTTTAAAATCTTCAGAATCCCTGTCTTTTATTCTCAATCTGTCAATGTATTCCTCTATCTTCCTCAGATCTCTTACGGGCATTCCAATCTAAAGATAGCCTTTCTTCTCGAGCCATTCCACCTGAGGGTTCGTGTATCTCCAGACAACGTCCGCCTTTTCATCCTGAAACTCCCATGGAACGACAATTACCACGTCACCCTCTCTTATCCAGATCCTCTTTTTGAGTTTTCCTGGAATTCTGGCCATCCTCGTTTTTCCATCCAGGCACCTCACCCTTATGTGATTCGCGCCCAGAAGAGACTCTACGATTCCAAGGACCTCTCTTTTCGATGGATCCGGAATTCTTACTCTGATTACTTCTCCCTCATTATTTTTTTTCAGTCAGACACCTCTTTAACAATTCTTTTTCTTGCTGGTTCTATTAACTCGTTTATATATTTTGCTGCAGCCATTTTTATGTCGGCAGGATGGATTTTTCCATTCACGTAATCACTTCTGAATTCATCAAAACGATTATACTCAACATCCCCTCCGTATTTTTCTTCCCTCTCAATCACAACCCTGCTGTACCTGGGGAATATGTGATACATGAACATCTGTATGACGGGATTGTTCTCAATTTCTGCAGGAGGGCACAGCGCCTTTCTGATCTTCCTTTCAACAAGTTCCGGAGGGTCATCGATTGAGATGAAATTCCCCTTTGAAGATGACATCTTCTCCCCGTCAAGTCCAAGAAGTATCGGGGTGTGAAGGCATACAGGGGCCCTGAATCCAAGCCTCGGAAGATTTTCCCTGGCCAGCATGTGTATCTTCCTCTGGTCAATACCGCCAACAGCCAGATCCACACCCAGATACGCTATGTCCATGGCCTGCATCAGAGGGTAGATCATCTGGGAGATAAGGGGATCTGCCTTTCTCCTGCTCACCTCGTCCATGCTTCTTCTCCCCCTGTTTATTGTGGTCATTCTTGCCATCTTGAGTACATTGAGCATGTAATCTCTTTCAAATTCATAATCTGAACCGAGGACGAATCTCGTGTTTTTCTCATCAAGCCCCAGAGAGATGAAGCTGATTCTGTTCATTTCAGCAATCTTTTCAATCTCTTCAAAACTTCCTTTTTCATTTAAATAGGCATGTACATCGGCAAGGAGAACGATAACCCTGAATCCGGCATTTTGCAGATCGATGAGCTTGTTAACAGTAAGAAGATGCCCGAGATGAATTTTACCGCTGGGTTCATACCCCACATATGTTGTGGGATTCTCCTCCTTCAGAAGCTCTCTGAGCTCATCCACTGTTATAACCTCTTCAGCGTTTCTCAGCACAAGCCTTAATTTTTCTTCCAGATCTTCTGTCCTCATCCAGTTTCCTCCTCACGTCCCTCTACCGGTTTAATAATGGGGTATATAAATAGATATATGCTTCATGCCAACATCTTTATAAACAGAATGAGCAGAATTCGGGTGGTGATCCCATGCAGGAAATTGATGCATTTGTTAATACCGCAAAAGAGATCGTTACGGAAAGGGAGGAGTTCTGGAGGAAACATACCGACAGAGATTACGGAGACCTTCTCAGATATCTCCTGATACTGAGCATATTTCCGGCAGCTGGAATCTTTTTGCTTTACAGCGTTACAGGATACGCGATTCCATTCTTCGGGATGATGAGATTTTCCATATTCTACGGAATCCAGGGGGCAGTATACACTTACATAATATCCATAGTGGGGCCATTCATCACAGGATTTCTCATGAGTATTATAGCTGAGGGATTGAAATATGGAGGAGATATGCTCAAATTCTCAAATCTTGCCGTCTATTCCATAACCCCATTTCTGCTTGCCCAGGTTCTAGTTTTCATACCATTTCTTGGAGGATTGATTGTATTTCTGGGTGGAGTGTTCTCCCTGTATCTTGTATGGCTCGGATTGAAAGAGTACCTGAAATTCAGCCAGGAGAGGGCACTGGTACTCCTGGTGGTGTATCTTGTGGTTGTGTTCATAATAAGGCTGGCAATCGGATCTGCAGGATACAGGATGATCTGATCCCGGTTTTAATAATCTTTATTTTTTCTTTATAAACTCCGAAAGAACAAATGAAAGAATGCCACCATGCCTGATGTATTCAACTTCCATCCATGTTTCAACCCTTAGTGTACCGTAAAAAACCTTCTCCACCCCATTTTTTCTGGCCACAATTTTTATTTCACCGTTCGGTCTTAATCCGGATTCAATACCCTCTATGAAATATTCTTCATCTCCTTCGAGCCCGAGACTTTCAGCGTTCTCACCTTCTTTAAACTGGATCGGAATCACTCCCATCTGAACGAGATTTGCTCGATGGATTCTTTCGAAACTCTCAGCTATCACCGCTCTAATACCCAGTAACCTTGTTCCCTTGGCAGCCCAGTCCCTTGAGGAGCCTGTTCCATACTCCTTTCCCGCTATAACAATCAGTGGAATGTTCTCATTTTTGTATAACACTGCCGCATCATATACCCTCATCACCTTATTTTCAGGAAATTTTCTCGTCCATCCACCCTCTTTTTCAGGTACGAGCCTGTTTTTCAACCTGACATTTCCGAATGTTCCCCTCACCATGACCTCATGATTCCCCCTTCTCGAGCCATAGGTATTGAATTCATGTGGTTCAACACCATGGGAGATCAGGTATTCTCCTGCTGGTGAATCCTCCGGAATTTTTCCTGCAGGGGAAATATGATCTGTCGTAATGGAATCCCCAAGCAGAAGAAGACATCTTGCATTCTTGATGTCTCTCAGCGGTTCTGGATCGATTCTGAAATTTTCAAAGAACGGTGGTTCCTTTATATAGGTGGATTGAGGATCAAAATCAAATATCTCACCTGATGGGGCCTTCAGCCCTTCCCAGTTCTCATCTCCTCTAAATAGATCAGAATAAATCTTTACGTGAAACTTCTTCTTAAGAAATTTTCTCATATACTCATCGATTTCTTTTTCAGATGGCCATATATCTTTCAGATAAACCGGTGCCCCATTTGGGTCGTGTGCAACGGGCTCTTCATAGGGATTGAAGTCAATTTTTCCTTTAATCGCAAAGGCGACCACAAGAGGAGGACTCATGAGAAAATTCATCTTGACGAGAGGATGTATCCTTGCTTCGAAATTTCTGTTTCCGGAGAGGACAGCGGTAACAATCAGATCTCTTTCCTCTATAACACCTGCCACTCCCGGAACAAGAGGCCCTGAATTCCCTATGCAGGTGGTGCACCCGAAACCCACAAGATGAAAGCCGAGCGCCTCAAGATATGGCTTTAGACCCGATCTCTCAAGATAGTCCTTCACAACCCTCGAACCGGGCGCCAGAGATGTCTTGACGAAGGGCTTGACTCTCAAACCCCTCTCAACTGCCTTTTTTGCCAGCAATCCGGCAGAAAAAATGAGTCGTGGATTGCTCGTGTTTGTACAGCTTGTGATTGATGCAATTACAATTGAACCATCCTTTAACTCAAAGTGAACATCTCCCTTTTTTATCTCAACAAGTCTGAGCTCCTTTTTCCTGACATGTGGAGCAATGCCTCCTTCCGTTTCCCAGTGAGCTATATGCTCCTCAGAGATTTCTACCTCAAAGTCCTCCTTGAGGAACTCCCTGACTCTGCTCTTCAATTTATCAAGGGTGATCCTGTCCTGTGGTCTTTTCGGGCCAGATGTTGAGGGGCGGACATCAGAAAGATCCACCTCGATCACATCTGAGTAGATCAAACCTTTCCTGTATGTGTTGAAAAGATACTGCTCTTTTGTATACCTCTCCACGATCTCGATGAGTTCTCCATCCCTTCCTGTCTCATGAAGATACTCGATGGTTCTCTCATCCACGGGAAAGAAACCGCACGTCGCTCCATATTCAGGTGACATGTTTGCAATCGTTGCTCTGTCCTGTACCGGAAGATGAAGAAGTCCCTCTCCAGAATATTCAACAAACTTCCCAACAACTCCCCTCTCCCTCAAGATCTGGGTGAGATACAGAACAAGATCGGTTGTCGTCACACCCTCCTTCAGTTCCCCCTCGAGTTTTACTCCAGCAACTTCCGGAATTCTCAGATGCACGGGCTCACCGAGCATAACAGCCTCCGCCTCGATACCCCCCACACCCCATCCAAGCACTCCGAGACCATTTATCATTGTTGTGTGAGAATCAGTCCCTATAAGGGTGTCAGGGATAAGAAAATCCCTCTCCCCCATCTTTCTCCTCTCTACAACATGAGCAAGATATTCAAGATTTATCTGATGAATTATACCTTTCCCGGGTGGAACAACATGAAAATTTCTGAATGCATTCTGAGCCCATTTTAAAAGAGCATACCTTTCTCTATTTCTTTCAAATTCTCTTCTGAGATTTGCGCCAGGAGAGTACTCTGTACCGAAATAATCCACCTGGATTGAGTGATCAATTATGAGGTGGCATGGAATATGGGGGTTTACCCTTTCGGGGTCTCCCCCATTTTTTTTCATGGCATTTCTCATTCCAGCAAGATCCACGACCGCCGGAACGCCAGTAAAATCCTGCAGTATGACCCTTGATGGATAACACGGAATCTCCATTTCCAGTCCTGTATTCCCCCATTCTCTGAATGAACTGATCGTCTCATCCCTTATATCCCTGTTATCAAAATTCCTTATCAGGTTTTCAAGAAGAATCCTCATCGTAAACGGCAGTTTTTTTATGTCAATCCCATATTTTCTCCCGGCTTTT
>WAJW01000056.1 GCA_015523685.1 Archaeoglobaceae archaeon | reverse complement strand
GCCCCTCCGGTGTCTCAGAAGGGCAGATCCTCCCCCACTGAGTCGGATGCAGATCTCTTGCCTCGAAATGTGGCTGAGATCTCGATAGCGGTGAGATAACCCTTCTCAGGTGGGAGAGAACCGAGATGTAGTTGGTTCTGTCAAGAAGCTGAGAGACACCCGTTCGTCCACCGACCCAGTTTCCCGTTGCCATGGGGTGCATGATCCTTTCCGTGAGCACATCAGCCCTGACTGCCGTGTTGAGAACAAGATCTCTGTTTCTCACCTTTGCCCTTTCAAGCTGGTATTTTATATCCTTTGCAAGCCTCAGAAATGCCACTCTGAAGAGGTCTTCCATCAGATCTCCCGCCAGTTTCAGTCTTTTGTTGGCGTAGTGATCCTTATCGTCCTCACCTCTTCTCCCAAGTGCGAGTTCGAAAACCGCCTCGGCCATCCTACCGAGGAAAAATGCTTTGGCCCTCCTGTCCTCTATCTCCGTGCCAAGATGAGGGAGCAGGTAGTTGTCAATCACATAGTTTGCCCTTGTCAATCGGTATTCTCGTGCCTGCCCTGGTGCAACTCTTTTGCCTATGAGCTCCATTGCCTCTTCCTGAGTCTCCACCTCGGCATTTTCGAGATTCTCAAGCATATATTTTACAATTTCAGGATCCTGAGAAACCATGGTGGTTATTTCCTGGTCGCTCTCCACTCCAAGTGCCCTCATGAGTGTGACAAAGCTGAGCCTTTTCGGGATATAGGGGAATGATACCTCGAGAATTGAATCCTTCCCCTTCTCCACGATGACGAGTGCTCTGTATCCCGATTTCTGGGAAAACACTTTGGCGACTTCGATTCTGTCACCGTATCTTTCCTCATACTCAAGGAATATTTTATTTGGGGTCAGATCTTCAAGGGTCATCAGAACCCTTTCGCTTCCGTTGATGATGAAGTACCCTCCGGGATCAAGGGGATCCTCTCCAACCTTCCTCACGTCATCTATCATATTCAGATTGCATTTCGAAGATTTCACCATGATCGGCATCATTCCAATTCTGACCTTCTCCACCTCTTTCTCCCGTCCTTCGTCTATGACCCTTGCGGTAAGCCAGAGTGGTGCCGCATATGTAAGATTCCTTATCCTTGCTATCTGTGGAAAGATGTTAACTTCTGAACCATCTGCCTCGCGCGCTTTGGGATTCTCAACCTCAATCTTTATGAGTTCAATATATGTATCTGGGATGTCGGTTTCGATTTTTCCCTGCTCCTCTATAACGTTCTGAAGTCCCTTTTCGATGAAATGGTTGAAGGAATCGATCTGATGTTTTACAAGCCTTTCATGGGTAAAATATGCCTGAGATAAAACTCTTGTATCGAGCATTTTGACCACCTACTCCACCACCACGCGATATACGACGGCCTTCCTTGCAGTGAGGCTGTCACGGGTGATTTTTATAACATCTCCCGGTTTTGCACCTATTTCCTGTATAATCGGGTCGGATTTCCTGATTTTTGGAAGCTGATGCTTTTTTATCCCGAGAGTTTTCAATATATTCTCAATTTCCTTTTCCGGCACAATTTTATGTTCCGGAACCAGTATATGTTCCTGCAGTTTCATTTTCATAATATGTTCCTCCCTCTGACCAGAAAATAAGGATTGGCAGAGAGCGGGCTCGAAGGGATTTGAACCCTTGACCACCTGGTTAAAAGCCAGGTGCTCTGCCTGACTGAGCTACGAGCCCAGCTGGATTGGTAAGTTTTTAATCCAATCCCCATAATTTCCAATTTTCCTGCCACCAATCTGTATCCTCACCCTTTAAGAGCAGAACTCACTTCCACTACTACTAAGATTTAAATTTTTCTGTCACCCTTCCTTTTTCTCCGCCATACATCCTGCCAGTATGCCAGTCTTTAAACATACAGCCCGGGAACATGCTATCCCTTGGCAACACCAAGCGGGAGAAGTCTGGCAACCTTCTTCGATATTCCTGCTTTTTCCACGATTTCCACAACATCATCGCTGAGTTTGTAAGCATCAGGAGCCTCCTCTGCAAGTAAAGAATCCTTCGTTGCCCTTATATATATTCCCTTTCCGGCAAGTCTCCTCTTGACCTCACCACCTCTGAGCTTCCTTTTTGCAGCTGCTCTGCTCAGAACCCTTCCTGAACCATGACATGTGGAACCGAAACTCTCTCTCATTGCCTTTTCCGTTCCTGCGAGTATGTAAGATGGAGTCCCCATACTTCCCGGAATTATTACGGGCTGTCCTGTGCTTAAATAATCCGGAGGCAGTCCATCAGTTCCGGGGCCAAACGCTCTCGTGGCACCCTTTCTGTGAACACAGACCTTTTTTCTTTCTCCATTAATTTCATATTCTTCAAACTTTGCGATGTTATGCGCAACATCATAGACCAGATCAAGGCCCAGTTCCTCTTCATCCCTCTTGAAGATCTGGGTGAATGTCTCTCTCACCCAGTGGGAGATTATCTGTCTGTTCGCCCATGCGTAATTTGCAGCAGACGCCATTCCTTCAAAATACCTTCTCCCCTCTTCAGATTCAACAGGTGCACATGCCAGCTGTCTGTCTGGAAGACGAATCCTGTATTTACCCGAGGCCTTTTCGAGAACTCTAAGGAAATCTGTGCATATCTGATGTCCCGCTCCTCTACTGCCGCAATGGATCATCACCACAACCCTGCCCTTCTCGAGCCCGTAAGCCTGAGCTATTTTCTCATCGTATATTTCATCCACATACTGAACTTCAAGGAAATGATTACCGCTACCGAGAGTTCCCAGCTGAGGTTTTCCTCTCTCTCTCGCCTTCTTGCTAACCACTTCCGGATTGGCTCCTTCGAGAGACCCTTTTTCCTCACAGTGTTCAAGGTCTTCCTCTCTCCCGTACCCGTTCTCCACCGCCCAGCGTGCACCATCGACAAAGATATCATCAAGCTGTCCATCGGTAACTTTAAGTCTTCCTCTTGAACCCACACCGGAGGGTACGTTTACGAAAAGTCTGTCCACGAGCTCTTTAATTCTGGGTCTGACCTCCTCAACGCTTAAATGGGTTCTGAGTACCCTGACACCACAGTTGATATCGAACCCCACCCCTCCCGGGCTTATCACACCCTCCTCAAGGTCGAAAGCTCCCACTCCACCTATGGGGAAGCCATAACCGACATGAACGTCCGGCATTACAAGGGAAGCCACCTGTATTCCGGGAAGCGTTGCCACATTTGCCGCCTGTTCAATAGCTCCCTTCTCCATAATCCCCGCCATCTTTCTTGATACAAAAAATCTGGCCGGCACTCTCATACCGGACTTGTAAGATGGGGGTAGCTCCCAGACGTAATCACTCACTTTCCTCAGCAGATCCTCCATCTTTTTCCCCTCCGTTCATATATCTATAATTACAAAAGCTCTGTATCCATTATTCTCTTTTTCAACCCTGAACCTGTGGAGTGAGATGCCTTTTGGAGCAACAGATATCATATCCGGTTTTACCTTTCCGAATTGAATCATTGCTTTTAGCTTTAAACCATCATCCTCTGATATATTAATTTTTTCCACACGGACGGGCATTTCAAACTCGGTATCAAAAATAAAGAGGAGTTCGTTCAGCCAGTCATACATGAGGTCCTCAACATTCAGGGACTCTAACTGAATTTGTCTCCTGTAATCTCCTTCAGGGTTATTCTCATTCACAAAAGCTATTCTGAATGCCTCCGCAGAATTCCTGAAAAGTTCTTCCATATCCTTTCCATATACCTCAATTGCTATATCTGCAGTATGATCCAGAAACCTGTACTTCCGCATCGTAGACCATGTCTCTGGTGAGCCTTTTTATATATTTTGCCTGAAACTGAGATATATAGAGGGTATTTCCATCTATATCTATCCTTATATCTGTGTCTTTTGGCTTTTTAAGGTCAACCGGGAGGATCACAGATCCAGAACAGGTTGTGCTTAATCTGAAATCCTTTTTTCTCTTTTTTATATAATCGATGAGTTCGGGATCCAGTTCAAATTCTGCCCTCTCCACATTCCGGGGTTGGCTTGGCTCAAGATAAATTTTTCGGATTATTTTTATATTAATTATTATTCATTATTTACCAATTGATTTAAGATCTGGATGATCCATTACCTAAAGTCTCACTCCGTGGGTCTCCTTTACAACATTGAGCACAAGCATGGTGTATGTCCTCTTGACGTATTTCATTGACAGGAGTTTTTTGATGAATTCATCCATCTCACTTCTATTTTTGAATTTCACGACAACTATGGCATCAAATTCTCCTGTTACATCATATACAGCAGTGACATTGTTCTCCCTGGCAAGTGCCTTTTCAACTTCCGTGATGTGTTTTCCTTCGCTCTCTATCCCGATTATGGCAGTCAGGTCGTATCCCAGCTTTGAAAAATTAACCACCGGAATAAATCTCTCAATTACACCATGATCTCTCAGCTTGTTAATCCTGTTATAAACCGTACCTTCTGCAACACCGAGCTTTTCAGCTATCTCTCTCAGGCTCTTTCTGGCATCCTCCTGCAGTTCAGAGATTATCCTGATGTCGAGGTAATCGATTTTTTCAGGCATGAACGATGTTAATGATAACTGAGCATATTACCTTTTCCATATCATGTCCGGTTTTATCAAATTGTTTTTCATAATTCTTATATAATCTGCACAGTACTCATGAAATATGGCCGATATGAGGATAGTCTATCATCCTGCTTATCTCGAGCATGATACGGGAGTGCATCCTGAAAACAGGGAACGGTTGGTGAGCATCCTAAAATACGTGGAGAAAGGTGGTTTCGGAGAATATCTGAAATTTACAAGACCTGATAGAGCGGATCTGGAGCTGGTTTACAGGATTCACGATGAAGAATATGTTTCCAGAGTTAAGGCCATCTGTGACGGGGGTGGAGGCTATCTTGATCTGGACACTCCGGTGTCTGAAAAGTCCTTTGATGTTGCTCTCCTTGCCGTGGGTGGTGCTGTGAGATGTGTTGATGTCACATGTTCAGATGGATCAGCATCTTTTGGCCTTTTGAGGCCTCCAGGACATCATGCAGAGCGTGATAGGGGCATGGGATTCTGCATTTTTAACAACGTGGCTATTTCTGCTGAATACGCTCTTGAAAACTACTGCAGAAGAGTGGCAATTGTGGACTGGGATGTCCATCACGGGAATGGCACCCAGAATGCATTTTACGACAGAAGTGATGTTCTCTTCGTCTCCATACATCAGAGCCCTCATTATCCCGGTACAGGGAAACTGGAAGAGGTGGGCATGGGTGAGGGGGAGGGGTATACCATCAACCTTCCACTGCCCTCAGGGGCTGGAGATGGCACATACTCTCTCCTGTTTGACCATATTGTAATCCCTGTTCTTCATGAATTCAGGCCCGATTTGATTCTGATATCGAGCGGTTTTGATGCCCATATGGATGATCCTCTGAGCGGGATAGCCCTTTCTGTTGAGGCATACAACATGATGGCCCGGAAACTGCATGAATGTGCAGAAAGCACTGGTTCGGGTCTTTCAGCAGTTCTTGAAGGGGGATACGACACGGAGATAATTCCCAAATGTTTTATCAACACTGTGGTGGGAATGAATGGACAAGATGCCGTTGAGAGAGAAACTCCTGCAGAGAAGAAACCCCTTGAGTCCAGAGTCAGGGAATACATAGAGCATTTTAAGAGTTACTGGAATATCGTGTAAACTACTCCGCTCTAAAGAACGGAGCTTTCCGCCAGAGGTTGAGTGTGATGCACAGCACCACTTAAACCCCATCATCTGGACGGAAGAGCCCGTTTACAGGGACTCCAGCTCTGGTAAGCCGGGAATTGAGAGAGGGTTTGGTGAGATCTTGAAGCTCCCGCACCAGAGCCGATTTAATAGCGATAGCCGGAGAGGATTTTCTATCGATGTTTACAATAAAACAGCACTTGCATTTATACAGAGCGTAGTTTGAGGAGTGTCTTTATTGAGTGCACTCAGGCCACTTTGAAGTGTTGTAAGCAGCAATTTCCTGAAGTGGAACCATACTTAGGACAATTGCTCCTGAGAAAATCTCTAAATTGAGCATAGGGAATTCTGTTGATCTTTCTATTGATTCTTTTGGTAAATTTGTGTTTTTACCCCTGATCGAGAGTTTCTCAATTGCAACAGAGGCATCACACCTGAGGACAGGATTCACCATCTCCTTTGCTGACTGTCCACTCCTTGTCTTAACAAAATTTCTCTGCTTTCGTTTGAGCCTTCTAAGATATTTCTTGGCCTTCTCAGAGCCCTTATCAGCATAACTTTGAAGCTTGTTTCTTCTCTCTTCGTATTTTCTTTGCTTTTGAGCAACATCCTCCCAAAATAAAGCTGTTTAATCACTTTATCACTTTGGGAATCAGGAAAGGTCACAGTAGCGAGAGTGGAAGAGCCTGTATCAACTCCAATAATGTATTTACTACTGTTATCAGGTTCTGGATACTTACAGCTATTTTGCCATCAAGCAGGGAGATGGACTTGATCTCCCACCCATCTTCAAGAAACTTCTCAAATCTTTTGTAACCTCCATCACGCTTACAGGAAGCACAAAGCTTTTGCGAGAGTAATTTTAAAGCATGGAGTTCTCCGTTTGGTTTCAAAGAACTTAAACAATCTCCTGCTGAACCCTGTCGAACATCTCTTAAACACGTTTTTAGGTTTCCCACGTTCAGCCCACAAATCCTTACGGGCTTCATGAACAACATCAGACAGCAAAAAAGAGGTTTTCCGCATGTTAGAGTATGTTTGATGGTGTGGTTCGGTGGAAGATTTGGCATTTGGAAGATATTGTAGAGTCTCGTTAAGTACGCTGAGGTGTTCAGCAAGGAACTATTTAGAATCTGTTGTTTCTTGGTAGTGAGAGGTAAACAATTAAGCAATGCAGTCTTTCTAAGTCTCACCATTACTTGGGTTGTTTATAGCGCATTTAAATTCCTCTTCAATTCCTCCCCTCCCTGAAGGAAAGGGTTTCCCTGAAGGTGATTAGATGAAATCAGGGAGAAACAATGGAGGCCACAATCGGGGTTATAAATGATTCTATGAAAGCTGCGAGGAGAATGAGAGGTATAACTCTCTTTCTGTAGGTTGTGAGTCCCGCGGATAGACTTAGCTTTCTCCCTCTGAAGTAGTCCATACCCAGTTTCAATCCTATCGAAGCAGAGAATATTGCCGCCGGGATCTCTATGACCCCATGGGGGAGAATGGATATGATGGCAGAAACCGCTCCTGATTCCCTTCCCGCACCCTCGATGAATAATCCCAGAATGAATCCATTGAATGAGGCGAACATAAAGGGGTATATTATTGTGTATCCAAGGATGACACTGAGGAATGTTTTCAGGAGATTGTTCACCACAACGAGAGCGAAAATTTTGAAACCATATGGAATGAATTGCACTGAAAGAATCTGCTTCAAAACGGAAATGAGCTCTCTGTAGATTTCCGGGTGGGTCATTCCATAATAGTATCCGAAAATGCTGAAAATAAAGAAGATGGCCAGAAGTCCAGAAAATTCTGATCGAAGGTCAGCAGGCCTGAGCTCACCCTTCATGTACGGAGCCCCAGATAGATCTTTCCAAACTCCTCATGAGCGAGAACTTCCTTTGGCCTGCCCTCAAAAACGAGCTTTCCAGATGCGAGAATGTAGCAGTAATCTGAAATGTCGAGGGCTTTTTTGGCATTCTGTTCCACCATCAGTACAGAGTATCCGGCTTCAGCAAGCTCCCTGATTTTTGCAAGAACCTTGTGAACCAGCTTGGGTGCAAGATTTGCGGTGGGCTCATCAACTATGAGCATCCTGGGTCTTGCCATGAGTGATCTTGCTATGGCAAGCATCTGCCTCTCGCCACCGCTCAGAACGGAGACCTTTCTGTTCATGTGCCTGGTCAATTCGGGGAAAAGGGATAAAACTTCATTCATGGTCTCTTCGAGTCCCTCATCAATCATGTATCCCCCCATCTCAAGGTTCTCCTTCACCGTCAGGTTCACAAAAACGTTTTCAACCTGAGGTACATATCCGATCCCTTTCCTGACAATCTGATCCGTCCTGAGGTTTGTTATGTCCTCTCCGTTGTAGATTATCTCTCCTGAAAATACCCTCGCCTGCCCCACGATTGATTTGAGTAGGGTGGACTTCCCGCTTCCGTTTGGCCCCACTATCGTAACAACATCTCCTTCTCTGGCCTCAACTGTAGCACTGTCCACCACAACACTGCTTCCATATCCCGCACTCACGTTTTTTGCCTCAAGCATCAGAGTTCCCCCAGATATACCTCTATAACCCTTTCATCATCCATTACCTTTTTAGGCTCACCCTCAACAATAATCTTTCCTCTGTAGAGGACAAACATGTAGTCGGAGTAGTTCATGAGGGTTTCCATCCTGTGTTCTATTATGAAAAAGGTAAGATTCCTCGTCTCTGCCAGTTCCCTTATCTTTCCAAATAGCCTGATTGCCAGGGTGGGGTTTACGCCTCCTGCGGGTTCGTCAAGGAGCATTATTTTCGGATCACTCATCAACGCCCTTCCCAGCTCAAGGAGTTTAAGCTGTCCACCAGAAAGATTGCCTGCGTATTCATCACTGAGATGAGACAGATTGAGCAGATCCATTATCTCCTCAGCTTTTTCAAGGAGTTCCTTTTCCTGCATTTTCCATTTTATCAGCCTGAAAACATTGAGGAACCTCTCTCCGATCTGCTCTCTCCCGGCAAGAAGGAGGTTATCGAGAACCGTTAGTTTTCTGAAAGGCCTCGGAATCTGAAATGTCCTGACAAGCCCCTTCCTGTAAAGCTGATCAGGCTTCAATCCATCCACCCTCTCTCCATCCAGCAGAACCTCTCCAGATGTGGGTTTATAAACTCCGGCAATAACATTGAAAAGGGTCGTTTTCCCGCTTCCATTTGGCCCGATGAGTCCCACCACCTGATTTCTCTCCACTTCCAGATCAACGCCATCAAGGACCTTCAGACCACCAAAGTCCTTATGCAGATCAACCACTTTCAGCATGAGATCACCTACAGAAGTTTCACCTTTTCCTCCTTCAATACCCCTTCTGGCCTGAACAACAGAACCACGATCAGGAGAAGCCCGAATATGATGAACATCAGGTTGTTCGGGTCAACCGGAAGGTGAAGGTAGTCTTTCATAATTCTGGCTCCCCTCTCAAATCCTATGTATATAAATGATCCGAGTATTGCACCTTTATAGTTCCCTATGCCTCCTATTATAAGCATCGCCCACACCGTGAAGGTGACAATGGGCATGAAGAGGTCAGGCCCTATATAGGAGAGATACTGGGCATACAGACTGCCAGCAGCTCCTGCAACTGCACTCCCTATGGCAAATGACTGGGCCTTGTAAAATACCGTGTTTTTTCCGAAGGACTGTGCAGCAAGTTCATCCTCCCTTATCGCTTTTAAAAGCCGTCCGTAAGGTGATTTTTCGAGAAATCTCAGAAAAATAAAGAAGATAGCAAGTGAGATATAGACAACAACAACGTGCCCGTAGAGTGTTGCCTGAACCCCTTTCAGTGAGAGTGCCTCCGGTATACCTTTGAGTCCAAGAACACCACCGGCAATCCACTCCTCGTTTTTCAGAATCAGCCTGAGAATCTCCCCGAAGGCCAGTGTGGTTATGGCCAGGTAATCCTCCCTCAATCTTATGGCAGGAAGGGATATTAGAACCCCACATATGCCCGAGACAATCATCGCTCCAGTTATTCCTGCAATAAATGGTTTCCCGGAGAGGGTTATCAGTGCAGAGGTGTAGGCACCTATCATGAAGAATGCAACCTTCCCGAAATTGGGCAGGCCGGTATGCCCGAATTCGATGTTCAGGCTTAAAGAAAGAATACCAAAAATACCGGCAAACACCAGTGTATCCAGAAGGTAGCCAATGGGAAATGCCATTATGACTCACCCCTGTGCTTCTTTCGTTTGAATATTCCACCCCAGTCTATCCCTGCAAGCCCGGAGGGAGAGAAGATGAGGATCAGAATGATGACTATGAACCCGACCGCTGTCTTATAATCCGTTGAGAGGCCGAGAGATAGCAGGGGAATTATGCTGAAGTTTTCTGCAAGGCCAATTATGTATGCACCGGCAATCATGCCATAGAAACTACCTATTCCTCCCAGAACTATGACCGCAAATGCAGGTAAGAGAACACTCCACCCGAGAACTGGAACAAGCTTTGTGTCTGCAGCTTTGAAAAATCCACCAACACCTGCGAGAGCTGCGCCTATAAACCACACAATGGCAGTAATTTTATCGATATCAATACCACACGACTGCGCAAGCCCCGGATTCGCTGCGGTTGCTCTCATGGCCTTGCCTATTTTTGTCTGTGTCAGGAGGAGATGTATGATAACAACAAGAAGAATTCCCGTAACGATTATTATCACCCAGAGCATTGTCATCCTGATGGGCCCAACATTGAATGCGGAGAACTCAAGGGTCTTGAATCTCAGATCCTGTCCTCCCCAGATCTGCTGTATCAGATATCTGATAACAATGCCCACTCCTATGGAAGAGACCATTAGCTGGACCATGGTTGATTTCCTTCTTTCAAGAGGTCGATAGACCAGAAGAAAACTTCCCACCCCAACAAATCCTGAAACTATGAAGGCCATCAGGATTCCCGGAATTATGCCCAGGCCGAGCTGTTCTGTAACTGCATACACAATGTAGGCTCCTATGGTTATGAACTCTGCATGGGCGAAATTGGGGAACTTGGTGAGGGTGTATGTCATCGTGAGTCCGAGAGCTACGAGAATGTAGAGGCTTCCTGTGACAATGCTGTTGAATAAAATCTGAAGAATATTTATTTCTGGCATCAAGGAGTGAGAGCAGAAAAAAATATATAAATTTTTTTGGTTTTTATGCAGAACTATTC
The DNA here is from genome assembly GCA_015523685.1 of Archaeoglobaceae archaeon. Classification (GTDB taxonomy): domain Archaea; phylum Halobacteriota; class Archaeoglobi; order Archaeoglobales; family JdFR-42; genus WAJW01. The sequence goes on along the minus strand of WAJW01000056.1, from coordinate 144 downwards.
AGAAATCCTGAGTCCTTCTGCTGGAGTCCACGAGCCTATGGTTCTGTATTCCGGCCCTTTGTCTGTTTTTACCACCTTCCATATCTCGTACTGGAAGTAGGCGGGATCACCATTCTTATCGAACAGTTTATACCCTGTTGCACC
>WAJW01000055.1 GCA_015523685.1 Archaeoglobaceae archaeon | reverse complement strand
CGGGAAAGACTCCGGGAGAGCTCGGGCTTTACGGTTTCAGGCACAGGAAATCAGGCGCCTACGATGAGATGTGGGTTGCCAACAGCAGGAAGGTCTCAGAAATGGCGGTCTGGGACTATGCAGGGATGGATGGTAAAAAATCGGTTCTCGTGGGTGTACCACCATCATACCCCCCGAGAAAGGTTAATGGATGGCTCATCTCATGTTTCATAACTCCGGATTCATCAGCGAATTATACCTATCCATCTGAGTTAAGGGGAGAGGTTGAAAGGGTTGCGGGAGAATATATCTTTGATGTTGTTTTCAGAAAAGAGGATAGAGACAGGGTGCTGGAAGAAACGATTGATATGACCGAGAGGAGGTTTGAGGTAATAAGGTATTTAATGGAGGAAAAGGACTGGTCATACTTTCAGTTTGTGGAGATAGGCCTTGACAGAATACATCACGCTTTCTGGAAATACTTTGATAAGGAGCACCATCTTCACGAACCGGAAAGCAGATACAGGAATGCCATAAGGGATTATTATAAATTGCTTGACAGAGAGATCGGAAAATGCCTCCATATGCTCGACGAGGATACCGCTGTCATGATTGTTTCGGATCATGGAGTCAAGAGGATGAAGGGTGCTTTCGCGGTAAATCAGTGGTTGATTGATGAAGGGTATCTTAAAGTGAGAAAAAGCAACATCAATAGAGCTACAAGGCTGGAAGAAGCGGATGTTGACTGGAGTAAAACATACGCCTGGGGATGGGGGGGATACTATTCAAGGATCTTTCTGAATGTGGAGGGAAGAGAAAAGAGGGGTATTGTCAAAGATTTTGAATCTTTCAGAGATGACATTGCTGAGAGTTTGAGGAAAATAAAAGGGCCCAGTGGTGAGAGGTGGAACAACAGGGTAATGTATCCTGAGGACATATACCCCGTAACTCTGGGAGACAAACCCGATATAATGGTTTATTTCGACTCTCTATACTGGAGATCTGCTGGCACTCTCGGTCATGAGTCCATGTATCTCCCCGAGAACGATACCGGCCCTGATGATGCTGTGCACTCAGAATATGGTGTTTTCCTTCTTCATCATCCGGATCTGGAAAGAAGGAATCCCGGAGAGGTCTCAATTTACGATTTTGCTCCCACCGTGCTTAAGATATTTGGCATCGATGTTCCTCTGCACGGGAGGAGTGTGCTGTGAGTTTTGTTGTGTGGCTTACCGGGCCAAGCGGGGCGGGAAAAACAACTCTTGCCAGAGCACTCCTTAATAAACTTAAGGAAATGGGGTTCAGAGCAGAGATCCTTGATGGAGATGAGATCAGAAAAAGGCTCTATCCGGATATTGGATTCAGTAAGGAGGCAAGGGAGCTTCACAACAGGGTTGTGATTCATATGGCCAAGCTTCTGTCCAGAAATGGGGTGGTTGCAGTAGTTTCTCTGATATCTCCCTTCAGACATGTGAGGGAACTGGCGAGGAAAGAAACGGGCAGATTCATCGAGGTTTACCTGAGATGTTCTCTTGAAAGAAGGATCGAGAGGGACCCCAAGGGACTTTATGCAAGGGCTCTGAAGGGAGAGATAAAGGGTCTCACGGGATACGATGGGGTTTATGAAGAGCCTGAAAATCCAGAGCTTGTTCTTGATACGGACAGGATGAGCGTGAGTGATGAGGTTGAAGCGGTAATAGGGAAGGCAAGGGAACTCGGGTACATCTGATTATGCATCCTGAATACATATATGTGATAACAGGGCTTGTGGCAGGATTCACAGTCGGTCTTACGGGTATGGGTGGTGGAGCTTTAATCTCCTCTGCCCTTATCTTCATGGGTTTACCTCCTCGCATGGCAGTAGGCACCGATGTCGTATACGCATCTCTGACGAGATTATCTTCTTCCTTTTTCCATTTGAAAAATGGGAATGTCAATTTAAGGTTGGCGAAGCTTCTTCTCTCCGGTAGCATCCCCGGAGTTCTGGCCGGGGCTCTGACATTCAGGTTTCTGACAGCCCTGAAGGGTGAACAGACTCTGAATTCATTCATATCATTATTTCTCGGTGGAGTGCTTGTAATCATTGCCTCTGCAATTATCTTCAAAATTTTGAAAGGGGACGAAGATGGCAGGTTCTCAATGCCAGATTATTGGAAACTCACCCTGACCGGGTTTGTGGTGGGAATCGTGGTGCAGTTCACCTCAGTTGGGAGTGGCACTCTTCTCGCTCTTTTCCTGATAGCCTTCACGGGACTATCTCCAAGAAAAATAGTCGGGACGGATAACTTTCACGGGTTTGTACTGACCGCAATAGCGGGAATGGCTCATTCAGTTCTTGGAAATGTTGATTATAGCATCGTCTTATGGCTGTTATCTGGCTCAATACCGGGAACGTATCTGGGTGCTTATTTTGTACCCAGAATGGATGACAGACCCCTCAAGATGATTCTCGCAATGCTCATCCTCATCTCAGGAATTGTGATTCTTATTCAGACATTAAAATAAAAATAAAAAAGGATTTCAGGGCTGAAGCTGGCTGATTTTCTCGAGAGACTGCTTTATCTTCTCTTCTGGATATTCGTAGTCCTCCAGCTTCTTTGCGAAGTATGCCTCGTACGCTGCAAGATCGAAATGTCCGTGACCGCTGTTGTTGAAGAGTATTACCTTCTTCTCCCCCGTCTCCTTGCACCTGAGGGCTTCATCTATCACAACTCTGATGGCATGGTTGGTCTCGGGTGCGGGGACAAAACCCTCGTTTCGTGCAAACATAACACCTGCCTCAAAGGTGGGGTTCTGGGGGACAGCCTTTGCCTCAATAACACCCTCGTCATAGAGGAGGCATAGTGTTGGAGCATCTCCGTGATATCTCAGACCTCCCGCGTGGATGGGAGCGGGAACGAAATCGTGTCCGAGGGTGTACATCTTCAGGAGAGGTGTCAGTCCCACGGTATCTCCGAAATCGTAGGCGTATATTCCCTTGGACAGAGTGGGGCAGGCAGTGGGCTCTGCCGCAACTATTCTCACATCGGATTTGCCCTTGAGCTTATCATAAACAAAGGGATACGCAAGTCCTGCAAAGTTACTTCCACCACCAACACAGCCGACGACAACATCAGGATACTCGCCAACCGCCTCAAGCTGTTTCTTGGCCTCGAGCCCTATCACGGTCTGATGAAGCATCACATGGTTCAGAACACTACCAAGGGAGTAATGGACATTATCATGGGTTGCAGCATCTTCAACCGCCTCACTGATTGCAATTCCAAGACTGCCCGGAGATTCCGGATCCTCCTCAAGTATCTTCTTACCTGCCTGAGTTCTGTCGGATGGACTCGGTATGACCTCCGCTCCCCATGTCTGCATGAGCAGTCTTCTGTAGGGTTTCTGCTGATAGCTTATCTTGACCATGTACACCGTGCATTCCATATCGAAGAGAGAGCATCCAAAGCTCAGGGCACTTCCCCACTGTCCCGCACCTGTTTCTGTGGTGAGTCTCTCAGTCCCGTCAACCATGTTGTAGTACGCCTGGGCAACTGCTGTGTTTGGCTTATGGCTTCCCGGTGGGCTCACTCCCTCCCACTTGTAGTAGATCTTGGCAGGAGTATCAAGGGCCTTTTCAAGCCTCCTTGCCCTGTACAGCGGGGTGGGTCTCCAGAGCTTGTATACATCCAGAACCTCCTCCGGGATTTTAATCCATCTCTGGTCAGATACTTCCTGCTGTATCAGGGATTTGGGGAATATTGGCTCGAGATCACTTGGACCTATTGGCTCCTTTGTCTGGGGGTTTATGGGTGGGTCAAGGGGTCTCGGCAGGTCTGGCAGTATGTTGTACCACTCAGTTGGCATCTCGTCCGGGCTCAGAAACACCTTCGTACCGTTTTCGAAAGTCTTCTTCTCCAACATCTAATCACCAGTACTTCGTGTACAATTTATGATTATAAATTTTTCCAAATTTTCAAATGATTTATCGTTAGATTGAGAGGAATATTCTCATACATTGAGTTTCTGTAGGAATGGGAGGATGGATATGCGTTATGGCTGGACAATCTCATCATATGGGTCAGTTCCCTATGTCAGGAATAAAACCTGAAATACGGGTCTTCTCATTTGAATTGAGATCTGTATATTTCCTCCACCCTGTCGATGGTATCCGCCTCGTTCGGAGATTTATCCTCCCTGACTCTCACGAGTCTTGGAAATCTCAGGGCATATCCACTTTCGTACTTCGGACTTTTCTGGATCTCCTCGTATGCCACCTCAAAGACTATCTTTGGAACGAATCTCACAATCTTTCCTTCCTCGTATTCAATCAGATCTGCAAATATGG
>WAJW01000054.1 GCA_015523685.1 Archaeoglobaceae archaeon | reverse complement strand
GTTTAATATTGTATTTTTCTCTAATTTTTGTAAGGATGGTTGGGATTAGATAATTTGAATTACAATACTCTCTTGCTTTAACTGTAGCTTTTCTGACCATCGTTTATTTCCCAGAATTTTACGCATTTTATATTTCCGTACAATTTACACTCATGCAATTCAAAGGTTTCAGGACAGTCACAAATTTTAGAGTAACCAATATCCAGTTTTTTACTGTGGAAAAGATCATTTTTCAGGATTATTTTGGGATATTTGGTAATGGTTTCCATTTCCTCTCAAGTCCGGGTTGAGAAATGATTGCATATTTTTAATATATCCTCGATAAATTTCAAAACTCAACTATCTCCGGCTTCATATCTTCATCAAGAATGCAGAGAGTTTTTCTGCCCGTCAGATACCCGCAAAGTTCACCCGGATTTATCAGAGTCGGATTACCTTCCTTTATGACGCTCTCATGGGTATGTCCTGTTATTATAAAATCGTATTTACTGCATTTTCTGAGAATATGCAGAAGAGACGGATCGGTGCCATGATAGACGATAAACCTCTTTCCATTCAGTTCCAGCTCAAGAACATCGTTTATTATCCCTCCCATCTCCTCAATTTTTCTTTTCAGACCGTTCTTCTCCCCATCGTTGTTGCCGAATACGAAATATTTCTTTCCATCAAATTCATAAAATAAGGGGATTGTGAAGGGCGATATCAGATCACCTGCATGTATCAGCATCTCTGCCCCCTTTTTATTCAGGTATCCAACCGCTTTTTTTATGGCATCAATGTTGTCATGGGAATCAGAGATTATCCCCACCAGAGTCATATTCCTCATCCTCCGGTTCGAACTTGGTTCCATAGTATATCACCCCGTCCTCTCCATCTTCGGTGTATTTCCTGAAAACCTGTCTGACCCTCATGCCTATTTTCGCCTCCTCCGGATCACATATGATCTGGGATGTAACTCTGGGCCCTTCATCAAGCTCCACGATTCCAAGAACGTAGGGTTTGAGCTCCTGAAACTGATCGGGAGGGGTGCGAATCACAGTATAGCTCACGACCTTACCGGTCCCTTTAAATTGATATTCTTCCATTTTACCTGCTCTTCTGCAAGTCGGACAGAGGTTTCTCGGTGGATAATAATACGTCCCGCAGTTCCTGCACACACTTCCTATCAGGTTGTATCTGTGTCTAATCTTTCTCCAGAATCTCGGTACTGGCATCAGCATCACCTCGATAATATATGGACAACGGCAGTTGCTCCAGTCCCCCCAACGTTATGGGTGAGGCCAATTTCGGCTCCGTCAACCTGCCTTTTCCCTGCATCTCCCCTGAGCTGTAATACAACTTCCGCAACCTGTTTTACTCCAGTCGCTCCAACAGGATGTCCGCATGCCTTCAGACCACCGGATGGGTTTACCGGAATATCCCCATCAATGGCAGTAACACCCTCTCTTATGAGCATCCCACCCTCTCCCTTTCTGCAGAAACCGAGATCTTCGTAGGCGACTATCTCTGCTATTGTGAAACAGTCATGAACTTCTGCCACATCCACATCGGTGGGTTTTATGCCTGCCTGCTTGTAGGCCCTCTTGCTTGCAAATACAGTTGCGTCAAGGGTTGCTATATCTCTCCTGTCATGTAAGGCGATTGTGTCTGAGGCCTGAGCTGAAGCTTTTATATACACGGGTGTGTCAGTGTATTTCTTTGCGACTTCTGCAGGGGCCAGAATCACCGCTGCCGCACCATCTGTTATGGGACTGCAGTCATATAATCTGAGAGGATCTGCAACAAGAGGTGAGTTCAGTACAGTTTCGATGCTTATTCTGTTTCTGAACTGTGCTTTTGGATTTAAACTTCCATTGTTATGGTTCTTTACACTCACCTCTGCCAGATCTTCTCTTGTCGTTCCATATCTGTGCATGTGATAATTTGCAATCAGAGCATACAGTCCAGGAAATGTTGCTCCTGAAAAACCCTCCCATTCCCGGTCTGAGGCAGATGCGAGAACATCCGCAGTCATCTCTGTTCCAATATCTGTCATCTTCTCCACCCCAGCTGCAACGACTATATCGTGAAGTCCGGAAGCCACGTTTATGTACGCTTCTCTCACCGCAAGTCCTCCAGAAGCACATGCAGCCTCCACTCTGGTTGCTGGAATATGGAAATCCCTGGCAAATCCTGAATAGTCAGCAATGAGCGCTGAAACATGTTCCTGTGCTATAAATCTCCCCCCACTCATGTTGCCAACGTACATGGCATCTATCTCTCTGCCCTCAATCCCTGCATCTGTTATTGCCTCAAGCCCTGCCTCGATCATGATATCCCTGAAGCTCCGCCCCCACATCTCACCGAATTTTGTATAACCGACTCCGATTATTGCCACGTCCCTCATGTTCACACCTTCAGCTTCTTCTTGTGCTTGGTGTATGTTCCATAATCCACATATTTCACCCTCTGAATCATGTCCCACACCCTGGGTTTTCTTCTTATCTCCTTTATCATGTCCGTAACCGTAATGCTGAAAGCATCACTTCCTGCTCCTGAACCGAAGGATGTCATGAATATTCTATCTCCGGGCTTTGATTCGTCAAGAACTGCTGCGAGGCCGAGCATTGAAGAGCCAGAGTATGTGTTTCCTATCCATGGGACAAGAAGCCCGGGTTTTATCTGTTCTTCCGTGAATCCCAGCATTTTAGCAACTCTAACAGGAAATTTTCCATTTGGCTGATGAAATACCGCATAATCGTAATCTTCCGGAGAAGTTCCGAGTTTCTCCATCAACCCTCTTGCTGCATTGACAATATGCCTGAAGTATGCCGGTTCTCCAGTGAATCTCCCTCCATGTCTTGGGTAATCCTGTCCTTCCCTCCTCCAGAAATCGGGAGTGTCAGAAGTAAAGGAATAGGTATCCTCGATCTCAGCAATTATACCATCCCTGCCTATAATAAATGCCGCTCCTCCTGCTCCGGCGGTGTATTCCAGGGCATCACCCGGAGCACCCTGAGAGACGTCAGCTCCGATAGCAAGTCCGTATTTTATCAGGCCTGATCGCACAAGCCCCAGACAGACCTGCATGGCTGCTGTTCCGGCCTTGCATGCAAATTCAAAGTCCGCAGCTGTGAAATTGTTATCAGCCCCGATTGCCTCGCCGACGATTGTTGCAGTGGGTTTCACAACGTATGGATGGCTTTCAGAACCAACATATATCGCTCCTATTTCTTCGGGGTTGAGATCGCCCCTTTTTCTCAGGGCATTCCTTGCCGCCTCAACCGAGATGGTGACCGTATCCTCGTCCACTCCCGGAAGGGATTTCTGGAAAACATAGAGTCCCCGTTTTATTGATTCTGCATCGTCTCCCCATATACTCGCAATATCTTCTACCTTTATCCTGTATCTCGGCACGTATGCACCGTACGAAACTATTCCAGCCTTCATTATAACATCCTCCTCAATTTATCAACAAGTTCTTTAATGGGAATTACAGAGCTTATGAGGGGTATTTTCTCAATTTCGGAGATTTTTATGGCAATTCTATCCACCTTATTTTTTGTGATTCCATGAAGAACAACCGCCGCGGGTTTCAGACTTGCAACCCTGACAGCAACCATTGGAGATCTTCCTGATGATACTCCGGTGAACATAAGAGCCCTCTCACTGTTGTATCCATACAGCTTGTAAAAATCAAATGCATTCATTTCAATTATTGCTCTGAGGCTGTCAATTATGGTATGGCCATTTATCATTCTGTTGTAGTAGGTTATCAGGTCTCCATCAATTAGCTCTGCAAATTCCGAAACATGGAGTGGTTTATCGTACTCCCTCATGTCCAGAATAACGTTAAAATTGAAGCCCCCTGAGAGCATGTCTTCATAGGATTTCAGGGTTTTTCCACCCCTTGCATCATCAATTTCGATCAGACCCTCCACGATCTTTCTGATCATGTTTATGCCAGGTGAGCGTCTTCTTCCGCTTTCATAATCACTTATCACAGATGGAGATGTATTGAGATATGCGGAAAGCTCGGATTGGGTTATGCCGAAAGTTTCCCTCCATTTTTTTATTGTTTCACCCGGGTTTTCAGAAAGAGCGATTTCTCCGGCAATCTTTTCGCATAATCTCAGCCGGAGATCATCTGACCTTTGCATGGATTAGAAAAGGAAGTCATATTTTATAAATTTAACGAAAATAGTTTCGACATAAGACGAATTACTTTCTCCTTTTTTTCCCGAACACAGATGGAAGATGTATCACATATTTTCCATCCTCTTTAAGTGCCATTATTATCTCGTTTCTGGTGAGAAGAGCCTCCAGGTTGATCTCATACTGCCCGGGAGAGAGTATTCTGACACTCTCAATCCTCTCGTCCTTTTCAATTTTCCTCTCAACTCTTGAGATCTCATCCTCTTTTTCTTTATCAAGTATGATCTCTTCAGCATCTTCGATTTCAGGTCTTATATACAGAAATTTGTTTCCACCACAATCAGGGCATCCGGAGAGAATTACAGGATCACCATCCTTGAAAATTCTCTCACATTTTATACATTTGTGTGGCATCTGTACCTACCTTGCAGAGACAAGAGCGGAAATGAAATCTTCCTCTTTTTTCAAAGTCTTCAATTGATTGGCAGGGCCTATCATTGTTAAACGCCCCTCATACCATTTTCTCCCGAGTAATCTGTCTAAAAACGTGGGTTTCTTCTCTTTCTGAAGATAACTCTCGATCTCTATCCCCACAAAGTTATCCTGGTCGATCTCGAGCATCGTCATCTCAATCAATTTTGCCTGTTCCTCGGGTGTGAGTCTGTCTCTTATACACATCTCCGAGCCC
>WAJW01000053.1 GCA_015523685.1 Archaeoglobaceae archaeon | reverse complement strand
CCTCTTTTTCTTACCACCCCTCCAGTCTATAATATCCTCTTCCTTTCAATCCTAATATAGTCTGATTACAACCTTGAATTAAATGCGTTCAATTATGAGATTCTATCATCCTTTCAATCCTAATATAGTCTGATTACAACAGTGGTAATATCCCTCCCTCTTCCCCTAAAAAACTTTCTCCTAACTTCCCTCAAACACTTCCAAAAATCAACACGTAATAATGCATCACATATATAACAATGGACGATCCCCTTTAAATGGAATTTCAAGGAATCAGATCCACTGCCTGAATCCCCTTTAAAGTTCACACAACCATAAAAGGAATACAAACCTGATCACCCCTCATAACCCATCTATAGCCAAAAATGCCTTGTAAACATCATGCATAACATAGAATATAAAATGAATATAAAATTATCAACGATGAGCTGAGAAAGAGTTTTATTTGGAAAAGACGATTCTTATCTGTGATACAGGAGATGTACGTCAGAGGGACAGAGATAAACTACTATTTCATATGCAAGACAAAGCTCTGGTTGTTCAGCCACAATATCACAGTGGAACATGAAAGCGACAGTGTAAAACTCGGAAAATTGCTTCATGATGAGGTCTTTCAGAGAGACACAAAGGATATCACTGTAGGGCCAATATCCATCGACATAGTCAGAAAGGGAGATGAACTGGAGATCAGGGAGGTTAAGAAATCTTCAAAGATGGAAAGGGCTCATGAATATCAGTGTCTGTATTACATCTACTATCTGAAAAAATATGGGATCAGATCTCATGCAATGCTCTCCTATCCAAAGGTCAGAAGGAATGTCAGGGTTGTTCTGGATGAGGAGAGAGAAAGGGAGATGGAGATTATTTTAAAAAGAGTTGAAGAAATAAAGCTTGCAGATAATCCCCCAGGACCAAAGTTGAGGAAGATATGCAGAAAATGCGCATATTTTGAGTTCTGTTTCTCGTAAAAATGAGGAGGAAGAACTTTTACATCGTATCGGATGGGAAATTGAAGAGAAGGGAAAATACCGTGTACTTCCAGAATGAAGAGGGAATGAGGCCCATACCAATCAATGCTATTCATGCAATCTATGCTCTTGGGTCCCTGACTTTAACTTCAAAAGCCGTGGCTCTCCTGTCAAAAGAGGGAGTGTGCATTCATTTTTTTAACAGATATGGATTTTATGTTGGAAGCTTCTATCCAAGAGAAACGCTCATCTCAGGGGATCTGCTCATCAAGCAGGTTGAGCATTATCTTGATCAGAACAAAAGGCTTTTCATGGCAAGATCATTTGTGGAAGGTTCCATCCTCAATATGGGCAGAGTGCTGGCATACTATAAACTGAACGAGGAGAGAGAAGATGTGGAAAATGCACTGAATTCAGTTCATACCTCTAAATCGATTAACGAGATAATGGGGTCAGAGGCCCTTGCAAGAAACGTCTATTATAAGTGTTTTGATAAGATCCTCAAAAACTACAGGTTTGATAGAAGAACGAGAAATCCTCCGGAAAATGAGGTGAACGCCATGATAAGTTTCGGAAATTCTCTTCTGTATTCAACCGTGCTTTCAGAACTCTATCATACTCAGCTGAATCCCTCCATATCATATCTGCATGAGCCATTTGAGAGAAGATTCAGCCTCTCACTCGACATTTCGGAGATATTCAAGCCTTTAATCGTTGATAGAACGATTTTTCAGCTCGTAAACAAGAATGTTATGGAGGAAGGAGATTTCAGAAAAGAGCTGAATGGGGTTCTCCTGAGTGATTCAGGTAAGAGGAAGTTCATTACAGCATACAACTCGAAACTTGAGACGACGGTGAAACACAGAGATCTCGGGAGGAAAGTGTCATATCAGCGGTTGATAAGGCTTGAATGCTATAAGCTTGTAAAACATCTTCTCGGGATTGAGCGATACAGCCCTTTTGTCTCGTGGTGGTGATATGTACGTTATAATAACATATGATGTGAACGTCAAGAGGGTTAACAGGGTGAAAAAGTTTTTAAGAACGTATCTTCCATGGATTCAGAATTCCGTATTTGAAGGGGAGGTTACAGAAGCTGACATCAGGGAGATAAGAAATGGTCTGAAGGATATAATAAAGGATGACGAGGACATGGTGGTGATCTATTCGTTCAGGTCAAGAAAGGCTGTTAAAAGAGAGATTCTTGGCACAGAAAAGAATCCTTTTGGCACAGTGATCTGATTAGCTCAATTCCCTCTTCTTTTTCCTTATGCGATCCCATATCTCCTTTATTTTGTATTCCGGGCAGAAACTCCGGCAATCAGGTTCTAAGCACTCTCCATATCCATCAATGCTCATGATCTCGAAATGGCTTCTTACAGTTCTCGGGTCGATGTTAAGTGTGGACGCAACAGATGTATCACTTACATATCCACATGATCTTTCCTCAATCAGCTTCTCCACGGTCTCCTTTATTTTTCTGTGTCTCTCAACCCACTGGCGGGTCATGATAGACTCAATGTGTATCAAAAATAAGTAGTTTTCTGTTAATTTCGACAGTCAGATGGTGAATAATGTCTAAAGGGGTTTAATGATCTCCAGCAATTCCTCCAGGCCTCTCTTTTCCATAGACATCGTAAACTTCGCAATTTCCCTGATATCCACCTCATATCCTGAGTAATCCATCATGCTCTCATATTTTGACATGAGCTCTTCCATAGTCTCTCTGTTCTCCGGGTCTCCCCGTGGAAATTCAACCCGTGTTTCTACTGTCTCTTTTCCCTCGAAGATCACCCTTGCCCCCCACTTTTCCGGAAATTCCTCTGAAAGAGATCTGTCCTCAAGAACCCTCACCCTCTTCATGAGCTCTCTTACAGTCCTGTTGTGGATGTATTCCTCACTGAAGTGTTTCAGATTAACGCTCCCGTGCAGAAGAGCTATTGAGACACAGTAGGGAATGCTGAACCTCGCCTCAAATACATTTTCCGGATCTCTGATCCCCGCTACCTCAATCGCCCCTCTATACGTGTAAACGGCAATCCTCTCCACCCCCTTCCAGCTCACTCCGGACTTAAGAACCGCGTCTATAACAGGGTGAGTATGCCTGCATGATGGATAGAGCTTCAAACTGACCTCGCCGATTCTGTGGTTCTTAAATTCAAAGGCATCAAGATTGCAGTTCCCGCTCAGTATTCTGCATACTCCCCTGTTTCCTTCGAATATCTTCGATGGCCCTCTCAGACCATTTTTTGCCATCTCCACAAGGAGAATAGACTCAAAAGCGGATTTCCCCGGATGAAGGGGTTTTGTATCTCCACCGCTTTCAAGAAATTCCCAGAGTCCTGAGGTAAAGCTTCCACCGTTTCCAAAGGCCCAGACGAGCTCATCTTCTGAAAGCCCGGCAATTTTTCCACTTCCTGCAATTCCCCCGAACAGTCCAGCAGTTGCGGTGGTGTGGAACATTCTGTAATGCTCCTTTCCAAGAACCTCCCCCACGGAGATACCTGCATCGTATCCTGCAATCACCCCTTCAAGGATATCTTTTCCCTCACTGCCCCATATAAATGATGAGGCAAATACAGAGGAAATTATGGGTGAAGCAGGATGGAGAATGCTTTTTCTGTGAAGATCATCCATCTCAAGTACGTGTGAAAGGACTCCAGAGGCAAATGCAATCCCCACAGGAGAGAGATTGAAACTGAAAAATTTTTGATCTCCCGAGAATATATTTTCAGCTGTTTTGAGTGCTCTTCTTCCTGTCCATGTGGAAGATCCAGCAATCATGCATAAAAACCAGTCTAAAAAGTGAATTTTTGCTCTATCGATAGCATCGCGAGGTATTTTTTTAAACTCCACATCAACAGTCCATTCTGCCAGCCGTCTACTCGCACTCTTCCCTTCCATAATATTCGATCTCCTCAAGAGGAACCGCTTTGAAAGGTTTCTCACTCATCTGCTCGACAGCATGAGCAATCAGTCCTGCTGATCTTGCGATAATGTAGAACCCTTTCCCGTACCTGTAGTCTATTCCAATATCTGAAATTATTGCCGCAATGGCACCATCAACGTTGAGAGGTATCCTCTTCTTCACACTCAGCCTTTTTTCAATGGCAATGGCCAGTTCGAGATGTCTGCCATAAACACCGTAACGTTTTGAGAGCTCCACCAATTTAACGGTTCTCGGATCCTTTGAGTGGTACGGATGTCCGAATCCGGGAATCCTTGCTCTCTTTTTTCTGTATTCCTCCACGATTCTGCCTGCAATAACTTCAGGACTCTCTTTCATGTCCCTGACACTTTCCTGAAACAGCCTTGCCGCTTCCTCTATTGCACCTCCATGGAAGTCTCCCAGAGAGATTATAC
>WAJW01000052.1 GCA_015523685.1 Archaeoglobaceae archaeon | reverse complement strand
GAGAAAAAGAAAAGATTGAAAAATTGATAAGGCCTTTTGCGGTGATTGCCAGGAAATTGGGGCTGAAGCCCAATCATATCACCATGCTGGCTCTTATCTCAGGTTTTGTGAGCGCGTATTTCATTGTTCAGCATAGTTATCTCCCCGGGGCCCTGTTCCTTGCTCTGAGTGGAATGCTGGATGCTCTGGATGGTACTCTCGCAAGATTTGTGGGTATGAAAACCGATTTTGGAGGAGTCTTAGATTCTGTTATGGACAGATACGTGGACGTTGCCGTGCTCGTGGCCCTTGGTGTGGCTGGAGAGTCATGGTTTGCGGTGGCACTTGCCCTCTCCGGTTCGTTGATGGTGAGCTATACGAGGGCGAGAGCGGAGATTGTGATTGAAAACTGCGCGGTGGGTGTTGCAGAAAGGGCGGAGAGAATAATCATTCTTATAGCCGGTATTCTATTATCTGAGGTTTACATAGCCCTGATTATAATTGCAATTTTATCTCATGGGACTGCCTTACACAGGCTCCTTCATACCTTTTGGGTGCTTGAAAAAAAATAATTCACGGAGTTACCTGAAATTTGCAGGATACCGCTCAGAAGCGAATGTATCCATACCCTATTTGATCACAGAGCTTACGTCTCTCCTCCCTTTCTTCATCAGTTTCAATTGCATTCACCGAATTTCCATCCACAACGCCCAGAACAGCGCGTCCCAGTTCAGTTTCCGCAACTATAACTTCCATCGGATTTGCGGATGCAACATAAACACATGCCACGGCTGGATGGAGTTTTATGGTATTGAGGATGTTAAGGGGAAAGGCATTCTCCGTCATAACAACAAAAACGTGACTTGCACCGATTTTCAGGCAGTTCTCAGATGCAAGCTTCTGAAGTGTCTTATCATTGCCTGTAACTCTTGTGAGCTTTGGAACCGCCTCATTCATCGCCACTGCCAGTTTAATCCCGGGAACAGCTGTCAGAAGTGCCCTGTAGAGGTCATCTGTGGTAAACACCGAGAAATTTGCCTGTCCTATTACCACCTGATATTTTCCTTCTGGATTGTCTATTTTCACTATCTCTGTTTTCATGGATTACCGGTTTTAAACACCCTGAATATATTTCTTTCATCACACCAGTATTCTTGCAAGGTCCTCGTGTTTTTCAAGGGCACTGAATACCGGAATGTCTGTTCCCACGTAGTCCGTGAATTCCCGCACACTCAATCCGGAATTTGAAAACGGACCTGAGACAGCATTTATTTCAATATTGAGTTCCTCTTTGAGGTATTTGAGAGCCCCAATGGCAGAAAAAGCGCACGACGCACTCAGTATGACCATGTCAACCTTTTTCATCACATCCGAGTGGAGTAGCATGTTTGTCTCTCTCTGAAGTATGCTATCTGCAAATTCCATAACCACGAATTCACCGGAGCAGTTTGAATACAGGAGTTCAAATATGTTGATGAGTTCTTCTTCGGAAATCAGATATGTGGATGGGTAACCTGCATCAACAAAATCGAATATCTTTCTGGCTCCAGCATCTTTCATCGCGAGAGTGTCTCTCATTCTGCCAACTCCGGTGATCTTTATTCCATCTACATTGTAACCCATGTACGAGAGAGCCCGGATTATGCTGGATGCGGTGGTCGTTTTTCCAGCGTTCATGTCGGTCCCAATGACCAGAATGCTCATGGCGTTGTTGCCCTCTCCGAAATCTATGGAGAAATTTTTCGTGTTGATTATCTCTCCATCTATTCCCAGATATCCCAGAACCTCGAAGGTTGTGGGCTCGGGGATGGTTATGTTCTTTTCGGTTACGATACCACAGCATCCTCCATAATTCAGAATGTGGAGGGTCTCCGGCATCCTTTTCGGTACAAGCCCCTCATACTCCGCTGTCGCGTATCTGTTGGCAAGAGCGAATACGCACACATCCTCTGGATACAGTCTCCTGTTTCTCCCACTTGGATTCTCCATTTCCACATGAAATCCGAGATCTTTTATCCTTCCAACGACAACATCTCCAATTTCCGGTTTTTTTATCTCCGGGTCTATGAGTTCAATTTCTTCCGGGAGATATGGAACAACACCCCTGACAACAGATGCAAATTTTGAAATTTCCTTGATATTCATCTTCATGGCAATCAACCCTCGTTTCATTGAACCGAGGACTATAAAAATGTTTAGCAGACACGAAGAATGTCTTTTATTTGATAGGATTACAGATAAAAATAAACATGTAAGTTTTCTTCAAGTGTTACTTTATTATTCTTTTTTAAAGGTTTGAAGGATCTTCTCTGAAATAAACCTCTAATTTTGCTGTGGATTATGAAAAAGCAACAGATGTCATGAGGAATGGGGAACACTTCAGTGTATAATTCCTGATTTTAGGCGAAAAATTCAGCGGACCCGGGGGGATTCGAACCCCCGATCCCTGGCTTAGAAGGCCAGTGCTTTATCCAGGCTAAGCCACGGGCCCTCCCGATATATGGCTCTACGGGTGATATAAGGATTACATTCGGCTGAATCTGTCCACGAAGCCCATCTATGACGTTATTAAGGAAATTCGAGACGTTGGCGATGTTTTTCTTCAGCCATTGATGGTTCTCTGGTGTCCACCATACAGTCATGCGAATTTTGTTTCTCTTTATCTGGCGTTTTTTCGGCGTTTTCTCCCCTCTGCTCTCTTTTTCATGTGGACGTCCACTGACGTCTTTGAACGTCTTGCCAACCATCTAACCCACACCCTGTATTTAAATCTAACTCCTGGAACTTAAGTTGATGGTAACATTGCTACTCATTTCAGAAATACATTCCATCTGGCGGTTCGGTTTTGGTTTCTTCAATAATTCTTTGTTCTAACTCTTTTTCTCCGATAAAAACTAATAAAAATGATTGCCCCATTACTCCCGCACTAACAACTTCCTGAATAGCATCATCCAAATCTTTAATTGAAAATCCTTCGTGGAATGGAAAAATTCTCTTGATGATTTCAAAACCCTTGAATGTCTCATTTTTAAAATGGAATCTATATGCTGATGTGGGAGAGTTTATTGCAGATCTTAAACCAAAAGCGAATTTACCACTCTTCGATTTATCTTTCGAGATGTCTTCAAGAAACTCCAGGATTTTCTCATCTTCAATTATAAATCGGAAAATCACCAGCATAAATTTAGAATTCCTCGGGTGTTTAATAGCAACAACGTAATTTCCATGTTTAACTACAAAACCCTATTGATGCTCATCTTCAAATTCTTGGACAATCTCTTTTTGAAGTTCATCAAGTAGCTTTTTTAGTTTATTTTCTAACTGCATCTATCTCTTTCCGAGATAACAAAAAACACCTCAAAATTTATTCTATCCCCAAGC
>WAJW01000051.1 GCA_015523685.1 Archaeoglobaceae archaeon | reverse complement strand
GGTTGAAGAGAGAAGGTCATTGAAGAAGGAAAAACCTATATGCAATTCTGTGACCATCCAAAAGTAATGAAGTACAGAAAGAAGAATGGAAAACAGAACTACTTCTATAAAGACTGCTAGATGAAGTTGTTAACAACGAAAAGTTTCAGAGACTGAAATATAACCTAAACGTAATCTGCCCTCTCTTGATTTGTACATCAATGGAGTTAGCCTTAGAAAGATAACAAACTACCAAAAGTGTTCAATGGTTTGAACGTATGTCATATAACACAATCTAAAACTGGATAAACAAGTACGTCAGCTTATTAGAACCTTAGCTATCAGACACATAGCATGCAAACGAAATGGAAGTAAACATTCATGGAACTTGGGAGTGGTTGTGGAATGTGATGGATGAAAGGCCAAGATTTCAGCTTGCAAGTGTAATTTCGAGAGAAAGAAGAATTGAGGATGTAAGAAGAGTATTTCAGACTGCAAAGAAAAATGGAAAGAGAAATCCAAGGTTTATCATAACAGATGGATTGAATCAGTATAAAAAAGCGATAAGAAAGGAATTTAACACAAAGATTAAGGAAACAAGACACATCAGAAATGTTGGGTTTAGAGATAAGACAAATAACAACATTATGGAAAGATTGAATGGAACTGTAAGGGAAAGAAACAAGGTTCAAAGAGGTTTAAAGAAAAAGGAGACACCAATCGTAGAAGGTCAAAGAATCTACTATAACTTCATAAGACCGCATGAAAGCTTGGGTGGAAAACACCTGCTGAGGTTGCAGAATTGGATTTGAATTTGGACAAAATAAGTTGAATTTGTAGAGGCAAACTTTAGCAAACATAAATAGCTGATTTTTTATTTTTGCGTACTCACCAACTCAATCTTAGCAACCCAAATTTAACAACTCCCTATTTAACAGAATCTTCAATAGAAACATTTATATATAAGATTAACTACGTGTAAGAGAAGGTGATGAGATGAGCAGAGTTTATGAAGACTTTGATAGTCCGGTTCCCTGGGAAGCTCCGGATAGAAAGGAATTCGACAGATACTTCACAGATACGCCCTTTAACGACTCAAAAAAAGACGAGGTCCTGGATCTTGCAGAGAAGCTTGCAAAAGGAGTAAACGAACCAAGAGAGCTTGCTGTGAACATCTGGAACTGGGTTGTTGATAACCTCAAGCTGTGCTATGAACCCCCCAAGAGTGCGGTTGAAACCATTGAAGAAAAGGAAGGAAACTGCTTTAACAGGACAAACCTTCAGGTTATACTCTACAGATTGAATAAAATTCCTGCAAGATTCACATACACATTATGTTACAGGGATTACCCCAAAATTTTCGTTCCACCTGACCTTGTTGACCAGCTCCCGGTTAATGCATTCATACATAACACCATAGAGATATACATTGACGGGAAATGGATAGAGGCAGACCCCTTCTTCGACAGGCCAATGCTCCCATTTGACTACCAGTGGTACGCATATGACAGCTTCAATCTCGTTGTTCCCGATCACGTGTATGCGAACCTGGGCCACACGCCCAACATGCTAAAGGACACCCTTCTGACACAGTTCAGGAACATCGGAGTTACCAAGGCATTCTGCCAGAAAAACATCGATCCCTACACCGAATCAGTACGGAACATGTCGAGGGAGGAGAAGTGGGAACACCTTGAGAAGATATGGGGCAAACCCTATCTTGAAAACTTTGCCCGGCATGTCTATCTGAAATCCTGCCCCTACAGAAGATGGAGAGTTCCCTGGGATGTGGAAGATCCCCGGAAAGGTGAGCCATCCAGATGGCTTATCGAAGATGAAATCGAAAATCCTGCGGATAGATATTACAGGGATGTCCAGGCATATGCCATAGAATCGGGCAGATGGATCCTTTAATGCATTCTCATTTATATAAATGTAAACTTCAATAATTTTTCCATATTTTTTAACGCAATCTTTAAATCTCTCACGACTGTCTTCTCCTTCATGACTCCGAAGGAGGTTATTCTCACAGCAATGGAGATGAGAACACCCGACAGAATACCGGTAACTTTTTTCGGGGGTGGTATGTGGACGATATTCAACACAGGAAATACATTTCAGACATTCGAGGACAGGCCTGATGAATATGCGGAAGTTATTATTGAAATGTCAGGGAAAATGAGAGGAGATGTTGTATACCCCGGGTCCGGTTACAATAACTATCCCGGAGCAGCTCTCGGAGGAGAGATGAAATATCCGAGAAACTCCGCTCCGGAGCTTTCAAAACCAATAGTATCATCTCCGGAAGACCTTGAACAGCTTGAGATAGAGAAGATAGATGAATATCCTGTTATTGATACAATAAGGAAAGCCACAAAAATCGTGTCGGAGAGAATAGGGGACAGATACCTTGTTGCGACAACTCAATGGGGCCCCTTCACACTTGCGGGACAGTTCAGAGGTGCTGAGAGACTTCTCATAGATCTGTACAAAAAGCCTGACTTTGCCAGATCGGTTGTGGAGTTTGCAAAGGAATGCATCGTAAGATTCTACAGACCTATGGTGGAAGAGGGATATCTCGAGTGTGTTAGTATAGCTGATCCAACCGCAGCGGGAGATCTTGTTTCTCCAAAGCATTTCAGAGAATTTGCCCTGCCGTATCTGAGAGAACTTGCAGATCTGTACAGGAAGATGGGTGTGAAGACAATCCTGCATATATGCGGTGATACATCAGACAGGCTTGAGATAATGCCCGAAAGCCATGCCCATCTCTTCAGCCTCGACCACAGGGTTGACCTCAAACTTGCGGTCGAAAAACTCAAAGGGAAGATATGTATTGGAGGAAATCTTGATCCGGTGACAGTTTTACACGACTCAAAGCCGGAAGATGTATATGCAAAAGCCAAAGAGGCAATAGAAATCGCGGGGAGACAGTACCGGGAGGGTGGTGCCTACGTACTGATGCCAGGATGCGATATACCTGCGACAGTCCCCTATGAAAATATCAGAGCATTCACTCAGGCTGCTTATGACACATCAATACAGGGTCTTGTATAAAGGATATTCATGGAAAGGACCTCTGGCAAAGACGTATGTATTCATGGGGCACCCTTTCACCCATTAAATTCCTCTTTCCTGTATTTCTCAAAGTGCCATACGGCAGTTCAAAACATGAATTTTCAACATCGATAACGGTTCCCTCCGGTTCAACCACCATCGATCTTTCAGGAGTCACCTCAACAATCACAACCTGATTCATCATTGAATGGGCTTTGAGGAGATACTCAAAATCTCTGTGAAACTTTGATGATAGGTGAAAAATAACCTCCGCTCCATCGATCGATAGAATTCTGAAAGGTTCAGGATGATAAATATCCCGGGACATTGTCACACCGATCTTACAGATTGATGCTTGAAAAACCGGAAATCCAAGATCACCGATCAGAAATTCTGCCCGTTCCTCGCGAGAGACATGAACTCTCCTGTATTTCCCGAGATACTCTCCATCAGAGTCAATAACGGCAGTGGTGATATACTTTCCTCCCGGTGTTTTTTCAATCAACGGAAGGATGATTATGGAGCGTGTGCTTTCTGCGAATATCCGGGCATTCAATATCTCATCCCCTTCCGGGATCTCACATGGATCCGACCGGAGATTTTCCGGAAAGCACAGTATATCCGCCTCAGGGAATTCATTCATCCCCTGCAGATCGTATCCAGAACTCCGGCACACTCTAATATTCTCTTTCAAATTTTTTCACCTCTCCAAAAACGGACATGACGGACTTTATTTCTACGACCATCTGATTTTTATCCGCAGAATAAAATAGATGTCCTCCACATCTGCAATCACTGTCCCCAAATCCGGAGATCCTCTCTAACCTGATTCTCCGTGCTATCTCACACTCCAATCTGTCTTCACGCACAACATAATATGCCTCAAGAACCTCACCCTTTTCCGTCAGGTTGTCAACATGCCAGTGAATCTTTTTTCCTCTCTTAAAGTGTCGCCTCAACCTCGCCACAATACCGTTTAGGGCAGAACCCACGTAAAGGTAATAGCCTTTTTTCAATTCCACAGATTTTCTCCGGATATTAACTGC
>WAJW01000050.1 GCA_015523685.1 Archaeoglobaceae archaeon | reverse complement strand
TTGTTTATTATGTGAGGTATGTTCTCATCCCTGCAGATTTTTGCTATCTCTTTTATGAAATCAGGCTCTCTCGGAGGAAAAAAAGTAGTGGTTGAAAGAACAGCATATACATCTTCAGTAAGGCATTCGTGCACTTTCTCAGGTGGAACCACAACCGCATCCCCGTCCAGCTCACCCTCAACAATTTCGATAATCCCCCCTGAAAGCTCCACAGCCTTCATGGGTGACTTGTGATCCACACGGGGGTAGACCACAATTTTTCCACCATGGATTTTTTTTGAATAGGCCAGTGAGAGAAAAAGAGACATTCCGGTTGAGAGCGGGGCCACGAATGCACCCTTTATATTTGGTAAACCGAGTTTTCTGAGTGAATGATACGCGAGAGAATTGGCCAGTTGGTACATTATTGAAGCTCCCGGAGCTTTTGGCTGAGGGGCTGTAAGGTCTCCTGATCGCCCGACCCCATGATTAAAACCCCCTGAATAGACGGAATTCAGGTTGCAGGCAATTCTTGCCTCTCTCTCTCCAATTCTTGCTGAATAGGGGTCCTTATCTGTATCCATAGATGAGAGCATCATGATAAGTTCCTGAATCGAGCTCTCATTCCATCCCTCCATGGGGACTGATCTCTGCTCAAAAAGGATTCTGATTTTTGAAATCAGCTCGTTTCTGACCGTCAGACCTCTTTTCAGCATATTTTCCGGAATTATTCCTTTCAGCCTGTCTTCAGGATTCTTCAAAGTGATACCCTCCTGAAAAACTCAACAGCATGTTCCCCCTCTCCCGGACCATCGAGCAGGATTCCATCCTTTCTGAATTCGATAATCTTCAATCTCCCCCCATCAACAAGAACATGGTCAAGATGTCTGGACTTGTCAAGGGGGATCGGGCAAAGATAACCATTTCTTTCCTTTCTGAATACAACCCTTCTGATCTTCTTTCTGAATATCTCGGGAGTTCTCAGAAAAACTTCAGTTACCTCACCCACACCCGCAACTCTTACACTTTTCGGAGATAGATCTGCCCTGTACAGCATGACCATGTCTCCTTCCTCGATTATGAGGGGTCTGCTCAATTTTATTACAGCTTCAAATTCATCGCCAGCGGGAGTTAACACTGGAATTCCTTCGGTGAGGTCAACGGGATAAATCTTACAGGTTGATGTAAAGAGACCCGAGCCAATATGCATAACCTCACCGACGGATATTCTGTGCTGATAGAATGGCTCTTTTCTGAACTTTATTCTGATGTACCTCACAGCAGGCAGGTTACCTGAAGAGAGAACAAATCCCCTTTCAATCTCATCCGGTTTAACACCTGAAAGAGATAGAGCTACCCTCTGACCCGCCATTGCATTCTCAACATCCCTCTTGAAAATCTGAATGCCTCTTATTCTGACCTCCACACCCCCGGGAAAAAGATAGAGCGTATCCCCCTTTTCTATTTTTCCCCTCAGAATGGTTCCTGTAACAACCGTTCCCGCCCCGGGGATGTGGAATGAATGATCTACAGGTATCTTGACCCCACCTGTAACGTTTCTCGCAGGTGGTGGAATGTATCTGTCTATCAATTTTATAATTTCATCAATCCCACTGCAGTCTTTCGCTGAACACCTCACAATTTCTGCGGGGTAGCCTGACAGCATTTTACCTGTTTTTTCCGTAACTTCCTTCAGTCTGTCCTTTGAAACGAGATCACATTTATTAAGAGCGATGATGAGCCTCAAACCGAGACCCCTGATGAGGGCGAAATGCTCGACGGTCTGAACATTTATGCCATCCACCGCATCAATAACGAGTATAGCCCCATCAATTATACTGGCTCCTCCTGTAACATGGTTCATGAGAGAATGATGTCCGGGGAGATCCACGAGGGTGACAT
This sequence comes from Archaeoglobaceae archaeon, assembly GCA_015523685.1. Lineage (GTDB taxonomy): Archaea > Halobacteriota > Archaeoglobi > Archaeoglobales > JdFR-42 > WAJW01. The sequence goes on along the minus strand of WAJW01000050.1, from coordinate 5,088 downwards.
GATATTTTTCAGTTTCAAAAGCGGAAAATCCCATATCTATTGTCATTCCTCTTTTTTGAGCATCGGGATGTTTATCCAGACTTGCCGTGGATGGAGTCTGGGTGAGACATCTGGCGATGGAGGTTTTCCCGTGATCGATATGTCCGAACAACCCGATGTTCAGGCTTATCTTTCTTCCAGAAGTGAACTCGACATTAGCAAGAAGAGGTTTAACTCTCTGAAGAAAGATTTCCACAGATTTTTCAGGTGGGATGTCGTTTTCCAGAGAGTATCTGACAACCTCCTTTCTTATACGCGATATCTCGCCTGCAACTTCTGCCGGCCTGTATTCACGCATTATCGCTCCCATAGCCCTTCTCGTCTCTCTCTCTATATCCCGAGCAGGATAGGGAGTTTTTGCGGGAATTTTTTTGATTTTTCCTTTAACCTTTTTCCTGAAGGACCTTTCAATTTTTCTTAATATCTCCTCTACGGCCTTTTCAGGGCTCTCTTCACTCAGATCCACAGTGTATATTGGACGATCCCACCTGTACTTCTTTCCAGGAATGTCGAGCTTGTAATAAACCTCATCGATGAGCTCTTCGGGAATTTTTCCCCCTCTTTTTCTGTTCCATTCTTTTGCTATCTCGGGAGGGGTGGACACAAATACAATTCCATACTCATTTCCAGTTTCTGAGGCTATGTCCTTTAATTTTCTCCTCATTGATTCGTAATAGTTGAGGTCATCACATATCACAAAGAAACCATGTTTGAGGGCATTGAAAATGCAGGACCTCATTGAATCCATAACAAATGACTCGTAATCAGGATCGAAATGGTCGTTCAATACCATCTCCCTTATTTTATCGGATGATACAATCACCACAGGGATATCCTTTTCAATCAGAATCTCTGCTATTATTCCAGCAAGGGTGGATTTTCCTGAAGCGGGTATTCCTGTGAGTATCAGCAGATAAGGATGCATCACACTCAATCTGGGATTGGGAGGATAAAAAAATATTGCTTTAATAACTGCCATTCACAAATTATAAGTAGGTTTGAAATAGCGAAAAGCTAAAAGGAGGAGTGCTCTATGGATTATCCCTGGTATAGGCTCTACCCACCTCATGTACCGAGAAGTATTGAATATCCATTAAAAACGGTTTTTGACAATCTCAGGGAATCTGCGGAGAAATTCCCTGAAAGACCTGCAATAATATACAGGGATGTGGTTTACACATACAGAGAACTGAATGAGCTGGCTGAAAGATTCGCATCCGCCCTCTCTGAAACCGGAAGTGGCAAAGGGGATAGAATTGCCATTTACCTTCCAAACATCCCCCAGTTTGTGGTGGCATACTACGGAGGAATGATGTCAGGAGGAACCATTGTTGCATGCAATGCCATGTACAGAGAGAAGGAGATAGAATACCAGCTCAAGGATTCAGGTGCAAGGGTGATTGTTACCCTTGATGAGCTCTATCCTGTCGTGGAAAATGTTAAGGAGAACACGGATCTGGAAGAGATTATTGTAACAACCCGGGATGAGGCGGGTTCCGGGTCGAAAATTGGACTTATCGATTCCTTAACTCCCCGGGTCGAAGGTGCAAAGGGGATGTCGGAAATTATAGCGCACAGCAAGAGGTTCAGGAATGACGTGGAAATAAATCCTGTTGAAGATCTTGCAGTACTTCAGTATACTGGCGGTACCACCGGAGTTCCCAAAGGAGCCATGCTCACTCACTACAACCTCGTGGTTGATATGGTCCAGGAGATGACATGGTGGAATGCAGAGGAGGGTGAGGAGAGTGCCATAATATTTCTCCCGGTATCACATATTTACGGAATGAACTGGTGCATGAATGCACACATATATGTTGGAGGGACTATCATACTTCAGGAGAGATTCAATCCTGAAGATGTTCTTTCTGCCGTGAACAGATACAGGCCTACATTTTTCTACGGTGTTGCAACCGCCTACATCGCCCTTCTTGACCATCCACTGATAAAAGAAACGGATTTTTCTTCGGTAAAGGTCTGTTTCAGTGCTGCAGCCCCCCTCCCTGTGGAAGTGAAGAGGAGATGGAAGGAGGTTACGGATGTGGATATAATCGAGGCATGGGGGCTCACGGAAGCGAGTCCGTGTCTTACCTGTACACCCATCGGGATGGTGAGGGACAAGCTCATCGGAGTCCCGATTCCCGATACTGTGGTGAAGGTTGTGGACATAGACACTGGCAAAAAGGATCTTCCCCCGGGAGAGGTTGGAGAGCTCGTGGGAAAGGGGCCACAGGTTATGAAAGGCTACTGGAACAAGCCTGAGGAAACGGAAAATGCATTGAGGAATGGCTGGCTTTTTACTGGGGATCTCGGATATATGGATGAGGATGGTTGTTTTTACTTTGTGGATCGTAAAAAAGACCTGATAAATGTTTCCGGCTACAAGGTTTGGCCTGATGAGGTGGAGAACGTGCTGTATACCCACCCCGCGGTGAAGGAGGTCGCCGTTGTTTCATCACCGGATCCATACCGGGGGGAGGTACCGAAGGCATTCGTGGTTCTCAGAGAGGAGTACAGAGGTAAGATAACACCTGAACAACTCATCGAATTCTGCAGGGAAAAGCTTGCAGCATACAAAGTGCCCCGAAAGATCGAGATAAGGGATGATCTGCCAAAAACACCTGTAGGTAAGATTCTCAGAAGGGTGCTGAGGGATGAAGAATGGTCCAGAGGAGGGTAACAAATCCTTGACCTTTTTCTGATCTCCATACTCGTGGGATTTGTGTCCTCAATCCTGGGGATAGGTGGTGGTCTTTTTCTCGTTCCCACCCTGGTTTTTATATTCGGATTGCCCATTCATTCTGCGGTTGGAACGAGTCTCGTCGGAGTTTTTTTCACATCTCTCTCTTCCACGGTAATCTACAGAAAAATGGGATACATAAAAAAAAGCATAGTTATACCCGTGATCGCAGGAGCGCTTCCAGGTGTTGTTGCAGGGTCACTGCTCTCAACGATTCTGGCATCTCAGATACTTGAAAAGCTCTTTGGACTGTTTCTCCTTTACCCGGCCATAAGGATGATGTTCATGAGAGATGTTGAGCTTGAAGAGAGAGAGGCGGGGGATACGGGCTACTTTCTGCTTGGACTCTCAGCAGGCATCATATCCGGGCTCTTCGGTGTCGGGGGTGGTATAGTCCTGGTACCCGCTCTGGTTATGGTATTCCGGATTCCGGTCAGAGAGGCGGTTGCGACATCCCTGTTTTTCACAATATTCACCGGGTTTGGAGGTTCCGTGACCCATTACCTCATAGGCGGTATTGATCCGCTAATTGCCGGCACAGCAGGTTCGGGTGTTGCAGTTGGAGCTCAGATAGGGGCAAGATCGGTTAAACTGATCAAATCAATCTGGATAAGGAGAGTTTTCGGGGCCCTCATGATGTATGTAAGTCTGAGGTTTCTCTTATGACGTGCCTCACCTTTATGGCGGTGCCGTGCTCCATCTCCATCATCTCCCTTCCCGACATGACTGCCCGTCCGGTTCCGTAACACAGTCCATTATAGAACACCACCTCATCTCCCGGTCTGATATTCTCCCTTGAAGAAACAACCCCACCGGCAAATATGTTCCCCACAGGTATAAACTCATCAATCTCCACAGCATTGAGGCCGGCTCTGATTAGTTTTATTGCAAACTCCTTTGATATGGAGAGTGAGCCTGTTGAGGGGTTGATAACCCCGATCTGGACATCATCTTCAAAAAACACGAGTGAGGGATATCTTCCCCTCCATCGAATTCTACCGTTAACAAGCTCTCCAGCTGTTTTTCCAAACTGATACTCAAGCAGACCCCTGAGAAGTTCTTTGAAGCGATTCAGTGATGGTCCTTCTCCAATTGCTTCCCTGAGATTTTTAAGTGAAGTTCTGGAGAGAATACCATCCTCAACTGTATACTCCACGTCAACATCGAGGGTCTCCTGAAGCTTTTCAACCACTTTCCGGTACCCCCCCTCAACGTGGGCTACGATGGATGAGTAACCCCTCCCCTCTATTATCCTGGATAAATACCCGGAGACAAATTCGATCTCGTGTTCTGTCCATTCCCCCGTCACGGGGGTGTCATAGTGCATGGCCGGGTAAACAACTTCCAGTTCTCTTGGTACAACAAGAGGAGAGGATATAACTATTTCATGAACAGTTCTGGGCAATGCACCTTCAATTATCCTGTGCGTCCGCGATAACAGATAGGGTTTTCTTGCCGAACAAGGGAGGATGAGAAGTGTTCCCTCTCCTTCATGAATCTTCACCGCTCTCTCGAGAAATCTCACGATCTCAACCCTTCTGAAAGAGTCCTCCGAGGTCGGATAGATCATCGACCTTTTGTATACAGGGGTCCTTTCCTCAAAGAAGTCATAGAAATCCCTGTCTGCAAATCTGAGGGCTGACGTCAGATAGGGGTCGGTTCTGCACTGTTTCTCAACGTACTGCCTCAGGGTACCATTTTTTATGTTAACCTTCACCATGGCAATTTCCATTTCAAGGGAACGGGTATTGTGCTCTGATAGAAGTTCCGGGTTTTTTACAAGGTCATCCACCTGAGATCCGTTACATACAGGACAGTTGCATGGAAGATCGTCGATATCCTGGATTCTGTAAGAGCCATCAGGGGTTAAATAATTGCCCCTCCGGGCTTCGACAATACATGCAAGGTTATCCACGATATCCACTCCGAGATAGAGGAGTATGGAGACATTTTCAGGGGTAGCAACATAAGGGGTGTAGAGTAATGTGGAATATCCTGAGACAAGTCTCTTTTTGACAATGCTCTTAACAAACTCACCGGGATCTCTCATCAGTATTCTCAATCCGGAATGAACTGCAAGATCACCTGATTTCTGAGGATATTTTGAGATCAGATATCTGTAAAATTCTGGTATATGGTCTTTCAGGGTCTCAGGGACAGCCCGCTCGGGTATGGAAAATGGGATTGACTCAAAAGACATAAAATCTATCATAAACGGAGTTGTAAATTTTTCATTCCCTGTACACTCTGCAATCCGCGCTCCATAATCTCTGAAGAGAATGTCGTGAATCTCTGTCATCAACCACCCT
>WAJW01000049.1 GCA_015523685.1 Archaeoglobaceae archaeon | reverse complement strand
TGCCTTAAATGGCTCAGCAGTTTAGCTGTCCTCACCTTTGATATCTTCTTCGTCCCCCATCCATGCAGGGCATCTTCAATAAACTCCTTGAGGAGAGTCTTTGTCTCCTCTGGCAAATCAGATTCTTCTAGTAGATCAAACTGCCTCTGAAAGCGTTTATTACTGCCATAAATATCAACAACAGGCATTGCAATCAACCTCGCAGAATAGGGATATAAGAGAAAAGAATGGGGCGAAAGTGTAGGGAATTGAACAAAAAATCAAACGCCCGGGCCGGGATTTGAACCCGAGTCGTGGCCTCGACAGGGCCACATGATAGGCCGCTACACCACCCGGGCATGTTTATGGAGTGAGAACTGGAAATCGAGATAAGAATGGATATATATCTAATTTTCGGTATCCCGATCTGATTTTAAGGATCTTAATTATGAGGTGAAAGTATATCGGGATTCCTGCCTCTCATTCAACGAGAGTATGCCTGTATCTCCTGATCAATGTGTGTGAACCGTTTTCTGTAAATTCTGACGGTGACAACACAACTGTTTCGTCAATACCAGACTGGAGGACGCTTGCAATAATTATCGCATATGAGCAGTATGCCCTGTTTGGTTTGAGAATCTCATGAACGCCTGTTTCAGCCAGGGCACACCTGACGATGCCGATGGCAAATGTTTTTTCATCTTCTTCCTGAAATTTTATCTCGCCGATGTAGCCGGTTTTGCTCAGTATGTTTATTATTGACTCAACATTCTTCCTGTAGTCGTCTTCCAGCATATCAAAACCGAACTTCCCCAGAATATCCGGCAATTTCTGGGCCACATAAAAGCAGACCCTCTTATCGGCGTTTCCGAGAGCATTCTGAAAGGCATATAGAACTGCATGAAGCATCGCAACGACTTCATTCAATCCTGGTTCATCTGAAGACATCTCAATTACCTTTCCATAGATGAAAACTTATCTTATTTAATGATTCCCATGATAAAGCAATCAGATAAAAAATTTGAGTGATAAATGAAAAATCATGCCCTTACAGACTCAGAAGTGTTACCTTCTTTTTTTCACACTCTACCAGAGCATAGTACCCATTCGTACATGGCCCCGGATTGACAACCGTTGTCCCATTTATAACCCTTATACCCCTTGCCTCATGAATATGGCCACAGAAGACCATTGAGAATTTCCTGAAATGATCCGCAACAGAAGTGCTTCCAACATTAGCTCCTCTCACCTCATCAAGTACCCCTCTTGGCGGAGGGTGACTGACAAGTACTGACCCCTCTCCACCCTCAAATTCCTGGAGTATTCTGGAGATTTCATCCTCCGATAATTCAAATGGTGTCTTGAAAGGTGTGGGATTCGACCCGCCAAGCCCACAGAATTTAATATTTTTAAAATTAAGGCATCTTCTGTGAATACCTGTGATGTTCTCAGAAGATTCGATCTGGCCTGTTATATCACGGGGATCACAGTTTCCCGGAACAGCAATTGCGGAAAGTCCGGCCCGGTTGAGTAGCCTATCTATATCTGAAACAATTGATATCGGGCCGAAATTGGTGAGATCTCCACATATGACAACTGCAGAAACATCACTTTCATTCTGAATTATTCTCTCTAAGACCTCTATTCTTCCGTGGATATCAGAGATGAGGAGTATTTCCATAAAAACACCTTTTTATGGTGCAAATATGCCGGAATGTATGCGGTTGTATGCCTGTGTATTCAGGTTCCCAGATGAAAGGCTGGAACGTGAATCTGATAAAATAATATCAACCATGAAGTTCATTATTCTTGATACAGTGTAACAGGATATTTAAATTTTGCCTTAATCGATATTGAAACTGAATCACAGGTGGCTTGTTATGAAAGACGTAACTGCCTGTACAAGCTCTCTTGATTTTCCAGTATAAAAATGATCCGTTTCGATGGAGGCGAATTTTTCCACGTTTTTGAGATTCATAATGACCTCTGCACTTTCGGATTCACTCACGATCTGATCCCTTGTTGCATACACAACAAGTGATGGCACTTCAACCTCAAAATTGAACTTCATTCTGTCTATCTTTTTGAGAGGAGAGATAAACACGGCCAGATCCGCCTCATTGGCAATATTGCTCGCCACAAGGCTTCCAAATGAGTATCCAACAACTGCAATTCTGGTTGAATCTTTTTTCACGAACTCCAGAATCTCCCTTGCATCATCTATCTCACCCTCACCATATCTGTATGGTTTTCTGTAATCGAATCTCAGACATCTGTACCCCGAATCCGCAAGTCTTGAGGATATCCTTGTGAGTCTGGGATCATGCCTGTTTCCACCCATCTGGGGATGTGGGGGGGCAAAAATAACCCCTCTATTCCCCTCTCCCTCTTCGGTGGCCCTGATTCCATTTACATTCAGATTCTTCATCCCTTCTTCTTCACTCCATATGACTCAAGAATAACTCTGGAGTTCAGGGTACCAAGCTCATAGGTCTTGCCCTCTTTGAGGTCATTCACCAGAACCTGTGCAGGGGCAAACATGTATGGATCGATTTTGTAAAAGTCGAACTCAGCCTCCTTGAAAATTACATAGAAAGGCCTTCCATAATCTCGTGATCTGTTGGATGGGAGCTGATCCATCTCCTCTCCGTACTCCTCCACTGTCAGCACAACAGATCCGTAGTATATTATGCTGTCGTTGGTTATGCCCATGGATTTGAGATCATCATTCACCACCGGAGCCACCGGTGCCCGTCCTATGCCCGATACCACCTTTCTCACGTCATAGCCCAGTTCAGCAAGCTTGAAAATTGCAGTTTCGACAACTCTCCCGGAAACCTGAACCGAACCCACTATCGACGCTGTGGGAGCAACAAGAGCGTAAACCTCGTCCTCTTCCACATCACACTCTTCAGCAATGAATTTGATAACTTCTTCATCCGGTAATCTGTTGGATTCGAGAGCTATAACCGCACTGTCGAAATCATCCTCATACTCGATTCTCTCGTAGGTTTTTTTTGGCTTTAGTGCGAGAGCCCTCGCAGGCCCTGAGCCCATTGCAAAGTATTTCCCCACCTTTATCTGCCATCCAGCTTTCTGGGCTCCGAGACATGATATTGCAGGCTGATCCGTGGAAACATGTATGAAGGTGAAGGGCACACTCTCTATGTAATCCACATTCAGGGATGCATTTCCGAGTCCACCCATGCACACCTCTGTAAATGCAATTCCTGCTTCAAGGCTTCCCGGAACATCCACACCACAGTCTATGACAGTCGCCCCATTGTCGAGCTTATGAGATCTGATTTTAAGCTCCTCCTCCCAGTCGAGCATGCTTTCAACAATTTCAAGGGCATTTTCATTTACGCTGACCATGACAGGCTCACCATCCATCACTCCAACTGATGGATATAAAACCATTGCCATTTTTGTCAGAATTCATGGGAACTTCTGTTTTATATCCCTGCTGTCCAGCACCCTGATTCCCATATCATCAGCCATGCCCATTATGAATTTCCTCTGGGTTGATTTCAGTGACTTCTTATCGAGAAATATAAAGTCGGCATCTGATTTCTCAATGGCCAGGCTGAGGATACCTTCATTCAGATCATCAACGGCATATTTGGCAAAGCAATGACCGAAGGTTATACCCGAGACTTCTAGAAGTTCTGTCTGTCTTGGCATATAATGGGTCCCTCCTATTCCCACTGCAACGGGGTAGTCTCCATTTCGGGTCTCGAGTATGGCTTCTGAGATTATTTTCCCTGCCTCCGGGATCATCCATTCACTTTCCGAAGAACCTATCTCCACAAATATGGATGGAATTTTAATTTCTGAAGGTCCATGGTGTGTTGCCTCCATGACCACCTGAAACTCGGTTCTTGCACTCTTCCTTTTAAGAGCCAGAAAAATCGGCTTTAAAAGCTGGGGAAAAGGTTCCGCGAGCGAGAAGGGTTTTCCACCATAGTCAGCAGTTCTGAGATTGCCGGTGAAATGGACAGTGAATATCTTTCTACCATCCGCGCTTCTGTGTCTTGATGCGAATACAATCCCATCTATATTGTATCCGCTCTCAATTATTTTCCTGTCCACATAATCCTGATAGATAAGAGGCGAATCCACCTCGAATATGATAAAATCTTCTCTCCTCCACGCGCTTCCTCCAATCCATTCATCCTCATACCAGTTAAGTGATGAGATAAGATGTTTTTTTATGTTCTGACTTGCGAGGTCTTCTTTACTGCAGATTATTCCGATGGTCATCGACCATTTTAAATACCCTGAATTATATCAATTTTTGGGAGTATGATTGTGGAAGAGACTGCCAGAAAGATAAAAAACATGGAAATCAGAGGTGCAGGAAAAATAGCTGTGGAGGCTGTCAAAGCCCTTAAAGAGTTTGCACTGCATGTTACCGACGAGGCATTTGATGAAAAAATGAAAAGGGCTGCGGACGTTCTTCTGAACACAAGACCGACTGCTGTTTCACTCTACAATGCCATAAGATATGTTATGGGATATTCAGGGAATACGGTTGAGGAAAAGAGAAAGAATCTGGTGGGCCTCGCTGATGAGTTTATCGAAAATGTGAAACTCGCGCACAAAAAAATTGGCATGATAGGGGCAAGAAGGATCGAAGGAAAATCAACTGTAATGACTCACTGTAATTCAAAGTCCGCGCTCTCCATAATCAGGGAGGCTCATAAACAGGGGAAGATAGAGAGAGTTTTTGTAACGGAATCAAGACCGAGAAGGCAGGGGCTCATAACTCTTTCTGAGCTTGATTCTGAAGGAATCGAAACAGCATTCATAGTTGACTCTGCGGTCAGATATTACATGCGGGATGTTGATTACGTTATCGTTGGGGCCGATTCTGTCACAGCAAATGGAGCGGTGATTAATAAAATTGGAACATCTCAGATCGCCCTTTCAGCTCATGAGGCGAGGGTACCTGTTATAGTTGCTGCTGAGACGTACAAGTTCAGTCCAAAAACTCTCCATGGAGAGAGGGTCATCATAGAAGAAAGGTCTCCTGATGAGGTTTTACCGGAAGAAATTACTGCAAAACTTCGTCACTGTAAAATAATGAATCCAGCTTTTGATGCAACACCCCGGGAATATATAGACCTAATCGTTACAGAAATCGGAGCCATCCCGCCCGAAATGGCATTTATTGTGATAAGGGATTATTTGAAGTATGCACTGGATGAGTTCAGAGATTAGTTATCGCAGAGGGAAATTTTTATAAATTCATTCCGCAACACAGAAACGTGCCTCGGTGGCTTAGTGGTATAGCGGCTGACTTGTAATCAGCAGGTCGGGGGTTCAAATCCCCCCCGAGGCT
>WAJW01000048.1 GCA_015523685.1 Archaeoglobaceae archaeon | reverse complement strand
ACTCTGGAGGAGTTCTCGTGGGAAGGAGCATAGAGAGTGTCAGAAGGCAGGTCAAGGTTATGGCAGAAAGGTGGTACAGAGCCAGAAAAGCTCTGAAAGTGGAAGATCAGATCTATGCTGAAAAACTTGCATATCTTGCAAAGAAACACTCAAATGAAGCCTTCTACGCCTTTGATGATCCACTTGAGGCGGTTGTCTTTTTCATTTTAATTGAACTCATGAAGGAAATGGAGAGAAGGGATGATAATTGACTGCTGTTACAGGAATGGGTTTCTGGAGCTGTGGATCAAAAGGAACGGTAGGATCAGAAGGGAGAAGAAGAAGTATAACCCCTTTTTTTACATGTATCTGCCAGAAAAATGGCTTTATGGAGATATGATCGAAAATCTTGAACAAAATTACAGACTTGAAGAATGCAGATTCAGGACAATATACGGATGGCTTGATGGTTTCAGAGTTCATGCTGGAAGAAAAATCGCACGGGCCATAGAAGAACAGACGAATTTTTCTGCAGAGTTATACAATGTGGATATTAGATATGAACAGCGTTTCATGGCAGAGAACAGCATTTTCCCGTGCGGAAGCAATGGTGAATCGAGATTCTCCCCATACTTCAATGCAGATCTTGAGGTTATGGGAGTGGAAATCCGGGAAAATCCATATCTGGGAAAGGAGATAAGATCGATAGAGCTCCATCATGAAAGAAAGGAGAGGCTTGAAGGGGATGAAAATCAGGTTCTTTCTGATTTCTTCAGTCTGATTGGTGCATGTGATCCTGATGTGATTTTATTCCCCTATGCAGACATCTGGATGAAAGTGATTCTGGAGAAAAGCAGAAAATATGGGCTGGAAGTCAGTATAACCAGAAGTGGCAGATTCAGAAAGCTATCCGGGAAATCATACTGGAGTTATGGAAGGGCAGGCTACAGAAATGAGGCGTTTCTTCCAGATGGAAGGATATTGATCGATACGGAAAACAGTTTCACGTACAGAGAAGGAGGTTTGAAAGGAATTCTTCTCTTAGCGAGGCTGACAGGATTGATCCCGAATCTCACATCAAGATTCACTCCAGGAACCCTGATCTCGAGTTATGAGGTTTATGAGGCGATAAGGCGGGGCATAGCAGTGCCCTTCAGGAAAGGGGACGGTGAAAGACTTAGAAATTTCATCGAGCTCAGGGCAGTGGATAAAGGGGGGATGATTTTTCAACCGGAGCCAGGAGTTTATGAAAAAGTACATCAGCTTGATTTCACATCCCTGTATCCTTCAATTATCGTGAGGTACAATCTCTCTCCCGAAACCGTAAACGGTGAGAAAAAAGAGGGTTTTCTTGCTGAAGTCTTAAGACCCCTCCTCGAGTTGAGGATAAAAACGAAGAGATTGAAAAAGTCATGTCCTGAATACTCAGGCCCCGACTCCGTGCTCAAGTGGCTGCTCATCACCTGTTTTGGATACACGGGCTACAGAAACGCCAAATTCGGTAGAATAGAGGTTCATGAGAAGATTACATCAATAGCAAGAGAGATTCTGCTTAAATCAAGAAAGATTGCAGAAGATATGGGTTTCCATGTGATACATGGCATAGTGGACTGCTTATGGCTTGGAGGAAGAGATATAGCAAAGCTGAAGGAGAGGATCGAAAAAGAGACGGGAATGCTGACAGAAGTTGAGAGCTATGACTGGATAATCTTCCTTCCGATGCTGGATGGTATGGGTTCATATAACCGTTACTACGGGAGGCTCTCGGATGGAAGAATTAAAGTCAGAGGGATAATGGCCAGGAGAAGGGACACTCCTGAATATACAAGAAAAATGCAGATTGAAATGCTTGGAGTTATGAGGAACGCCGGAACAGCTGGAGAGCTGAAAAATCTTGAAGAAAAGGTCAGAAAAATCTATGAACGCTACAGGAGAAATCTCAGATATGCAGATCCCGGAGAACTTGCTATAAGGCGGAGGATAGGAAAGTTGAATTATTCAAGGAGATGTCCCGAGGCTTCAGTCATAAAGGCTTACGGAAAGCTCGGTGTCAGAGTGTTTCCCGGGATGGAGGTGGGTTATGTTGTGGTTGATTCAAAGAGATGGGTAGTTGAGCCAGAGTGGACCGCTGAAAGCTTTGATCATGGGTACTACCAGATGATCCTTGAAAGAGCATGGAAAGAGTTTGAGTTTGTGTTCAGGCATTCCGGGCCGGTATCCCGTTCTTTCCGTCCAGAATGTTGAGCTGTTCTTAAAAATCTCTGATCTTATTTTTCTCTGAAAGATTTAACAGCTAAAGGTTGATTTTCTCTTCACAGTAAAAATACCTGAATTAACTCGGGTGAATTTGCAGGGCTGTGCAGCACTGAAACGGGAAATCCGGGAAATGTAGCAGAAGTAACTGAAGTTGTCAGTAAACCAGATAAATCGATATATATTGAGTGATTAATTTAATTCTGGGTGAAAACGTGTCTGAATTTGAAAAATCAGTTAATGAAGTCGTGAACCTTGTGGAAACAAGAGCTGGGGAGATTGACAGAAATAACGAGATGGATAAGCTGGTTATTGAGGAGCTTTTTGAAAATGGATTGATGGGGGTTATGGCTCCCACAAGGCATGGAGGGCTTGGATTGAGTTATGTTGATGCATGCAGGATCATTGAAAAACTTGCAACGGTTTCTCCCTCTGTGGCCCACAGTGTATTTGTTCACAACATGGCTGTCAACGCAATTCTGAAATTCGGAAATGAAGAGCAGAAAGACAGATACCTCCCCTCCCTCGTATCTGAAAAGCTCGGTGCGGTTGCAATAACCGAGCCCTCCGGTGGAAGTGATGTGGCAAATGCTGTAAGGCTGAGGGCTGTTAAGGGAGGAAATGAATACATTTTGAATGGGACCAAGATGTTTATTACAAATGCAACACATGCGGAATTCTTCATAACCACCGCCAGAACGGGATCAGGTAAGGAGGGTCTGACAACATTCATAGTTGAAAGAGAAGATGGAGTGAAAGTTAAAAAACTGGATACAGGTGGTATGAGGGGAAGCGGACTTGGAACGATCAGATTCGTGGATGCAGAAGTCCCTGCCGATAATATTCTGGTGAAGGAGGGAAAAGGGTTGAAGGTGGCATTGAGCACACTCTCGCCCAGCAGGTTGCTCTTTTCTGCTGTGGGTCTGGGGATTGCTGAAAGCTGTTTTAACCATGCCCTCAGTTATGCAAAGAAGAGAGAATCCTTCGGTAATAAAATTGTCAGTTTTCAGGCCATTCAGTTCATGCTGGCAGATATTGCAACCGGGATAGAGGTTACAAGGGCATTTATATCCCACGTCGCTGAACTGGCTGACAGCAATGACATAACAGTTCTGGCATCCATGGCAAAACTCAGATCAGCAGAACTGGCAAAGAAAGCTTCAGATATTGCCGTGGAACTTCATGGGGGATATGGTATTTTATCAAACACATACGTGGAGAGGGCTTACAGGGATGCAAAAACACTGGACATAGCTGAGGGAACCTCAGAAATGATGAAGCTTATCATATCAAGAGCTCTGTTATAGATTGTGAGGTAAGTTCCCTGTCAGACATGAAGCTGAATGAAGAACTGGAAAAATATGCCAGAGAGAAATTGAATGCAGATCTATTTGGAGTGGCGGATCTCAGACCGGTACACAGCTACATAAAAAAGGAAGGAGGAGAGTTTCTTGATTTTCCCTATGCCATATCAGCTGGCATACATCTCTCGGATAGTATAGTTGATAAGCTCATTCACCACGATAGCCCCGGGGTTCAGTTTGTTTACACTCAGCATATTTACGCAACAGTTACCCATCAGCTCGATGATATTGCCCTTAAGATCACTCAAAAACTTCAGAGAAAAGGTTACAGGGCTTTTCCCATTCCTTCGACTCTGAATCCATTCCTGAGGAGACCTGATTTTACACCATCCAATCCAGATCAGCTCAAGAGTGTTTTCTCTCACAAACTATCCGCTCATCTGGCAGGTCTCGGATGGATAGGGAAAAACACTCTGCTTATAACCCCTGAATATGGCCCAAGGGTTCGTCTGGTCTCTATATTAACCGATGCACCTCTCGCCTCCGGAAAACCCATGGAAGACGCATGGATGATTGTGATTTGTGTGTCAAAATCTGCCCTGTGGGAGCTATCAAAGGCAATGCTTTCGATCCTGCCGAAAGTCTGGATAGACGTCTGGATCCAGTTAAATGTGAGACGTACAGACGAGCTGTTTTGCAGAGAAAACTCGGTTCAAGAGGCTGTGGTCTGTGTGTTTATGTCTGTCCTTACGGCAATCCCCATATCTCCAAATCCAGTTCCATTCCGAGGATTTCAAGGGTAAAGATTGATGGCTGATCCACACCAGAGCTGTGAACGGAAAGAAAGGAGAAATTTCGGATGGTAGATGGTTCAAAAGTTTGTAACCCGGAATAGCGGAATATTCATTTCAATCAGATCACAATTTCCATTATTTTCCTCAGCCAGGCATTCTGAAGGGAATGGTTGAATTTGCATTGATCACGTCCATCTAAACTATGTCGTAAAAGGTCAATTCAGGAAATTATCTGCTTGAAAAGTGTTGAGAAATAAATGCTGGGAAGAGCGTTTCCATTTATCTCAAAAGTCCCATGAGGAATTTTACAAATGCAGGGAGAAATAATTAAAAGTCAGGCGTTTCTGCCCCGTCAGAGTATGCTTCCTGGTATCAGCTTTTCATCATCAGTACATACTGGAGAGATCGTTAAATCCCTGATTCAGCTCTTTATTTTTTCAGATTCCTGAGTAAGCCTGAGACTTTACAGAAACTCATGTTGTTCATGACACCTGCTGAATTTCATACAATTCATCAGGTTGTATGGGTTTTGCCTGGCTCATGCAAAGATTGAAATAAGTTTGGATATGAGTCTTGCTGGATGTCAGTATGCAGGTTCTGCGGTAAAACGGGTGCTTTCAGGTTCAGAAGCTATAATATTCGTGTCTGTGCAGAGTGTTATCCGGAATTTTATGAAAAACTCGTGAAAAAAACCCTCACGAAGTACAGGATGGTGAGGAAAGGCGATAAGATTGCTCTTGCTGTTTCAGGTGGTAAGGACAGCATGGCAATGGCTGATGTGATGAAGACCCTCTCCACAAAAATGGATTTTGAGGTCATCACAATGCATATAGATCTCGGTATTTCAGATTATTCCCGTAAAAGTGTGAAGGCTGTCAGGGAATTTGATCCTGATGCCGTCATCGTCTCCCTGAATGATGTGGCAGGATTTGGCATCGAAAATATGAAGGGTAAGGCATGTTCCGCATGTGGGAAGGTGAAGAGGTATCTTATGAACAGAACTGCAAGAGAATATGGAGCTGAGAAACTGGCGACAGGACATACTGCAGATGATATATCTGTGTTTTTCATAAAAAACTGGCTGTCGGGAAATTTTCAGTGGAGTGACAAACTTCTCCCCGTGACAGAGGGTTTTCACGAGAAAATACTAACAAGGATCCGGCCCCTGTACGAGAGAACCGAAAGGGAAAACGCTCTCTACGTTCTTGCCAGAGGTTTAGAATTTGTGATTGATGAATGCCCTCTCTCACCCATTGATGAGTGGAAGGACATTCTGTATGAAGTGGAGAGGAGAAAACCCGGATTCAAGCAGAATTTTGTAAGGGGTATTGTCAGGTTCAGCAACAGAAAGGAAGAGGAATGGAATGTGGAGCTCTGCCCGGAATGCGGAGAGATCAGCTCTGGTGGTCTGTGTGGTTTCTGCAGATTGAAGAGGAGAGTGATAAAAAGATGAAAATATGTCCCGTATGTGGATCGGCCAACATCAAGCTCGATGCGGGTGGATATACGGGCAAGTATAGATGTGAGGATTGCGGATATGTTGGAGTGCTCATTCTTGAGGTGGAAGAGGAAGATGATGGCTGAAAGGCTAGTGGAATCTGAACAGCCTTACCGATCTTCAGTTTTGCATTGGTATAAACGGGATATCTGCAGATAAGATTTATAAAACATAAATTAAAAAATTTTTGAGGTTATGAAAGGTCTGGAAATAACATTGAAAAAGATGGAGATCGATTCCCGGGATTATCACATTTATTCCCTGAGAAAAGCCGGGAGAAAATATGGGATTGACATAAAAAAACTGCCGTTTACGATGAGGATTCTTCTTGAAAACCTGATAAGGAATTTTGATAACAGGGATATAAGGGATGAGACGATCACTTCATTCAGAGAATGGGGGAAAACAGGACTGGAAATGGAGAT
>WAJW01000047.1 GCA_015523685.1 Archaeoglobaceae archaeon | reverse complement strand
GGATGAGATAAAGGAGAAAGTAAGGGGGAAGGCGATAATTGCCCTCTCAGGAGGTGTTGATAGCTCCGTCTGTGCTGTTATAGCCCACAGGGCCATAGGTGATAATCTTATACCTGTTTTTGTTGATACAGGTCTGATGAGAGAGGGTGAACCTGAAACGGTGAAAAGCACCTTTTCCCATATGAATCTGAGATTTGTTGATGCGGGGGATAGATTCTTTAAAGCTCTCAGGGGAATTGAAGACCCTGAGGAGAAGAGGAAAGTGATAGGTGAACTGTTTGTGAGAATCTTTGAGGAAGAGGCCAGAAAAAACAATGCACGATATCTCATTCAGGGAACGATTTATCCTGACATCATTGAATCAGAGGGAGGTATAAAGAGTCATCATAATGTCGGGGGCTTCCCCCTGAATTATGAGTTCGAGGATGTGATTGAACCGCTCAGAGATCTGTACAAGGATGAGGTCAGAGAGGTAGCAAAATATCTCGGTTTACCACCTGAAATATCGGAAAGGATGCCATTTCCGGGCCCGGGACTTGCTGTGAGGGTTTCAGGTGAAATAACCCCTGAAAAAGTTGATGTTGTCAGGAAAGCAACGTCCATAGTGGAGGAGGAATTAAAGGATCTGGAAAAATGGCAGGCATTTGCAGCACTCATCGGTAAGGCGACCGGGGTTAAGGGAGATAACAGGGTGTATGGATACGTTATTTCGGTGAGAGCAGTTGAATCCAGAGATGGGATGACCGCCCATCCCCTTGAGGTTGCATGGGAAAAGCTGAAGCGAATATCATCCCGTATAACCTCCGAAATTCCATCTGTTTCGAGGGTCGTTTATGATATAACCCCAAAACCTCCTGCAACAATTGAGTATGAATGAGAGGATTAATATGAAGGATGAAAAGTTCATGAAGCTCGTTGAAAGGCTCAGAAACAGGGATCAGATGAAGAAATACCTCGCTCTGAGGTACATATCAGCCACTCTTCAGAGAGATCCCGGAAAAATTGCAAACCTCGAGAGGGAGAATTACTGGGAGATTGTGAACCTGGTGCGGGATCTTTCAGGGTCATCACAGCCGTCTGTCAGGGTTGAGGCCAGGGTTGTTCTGGAACTTCTCAAAAAATTCGATCCCAATGTGGAGGATTCAGCTCCCAAATGCGGTGAATGTGGTGCTGAGATATCCTATAAATTCAGGTTTTGCCCCTCATGTGGTTCTGCACTTGGAGAGGAGAGACTTGTATGTCCGGTGTGCAGAGCAGAGAGGGACCCATCCTGGAGGCTTTGCCCCTTCTGCGGTGAAGAGTTCAGGTGAATAACATGGACATCTTTGAGAGGGAAAGAAGGGTTATGGTTCAGGTTTACAGAAGAAACCCGGTTGTCATAGTGCGTGGAGAAGGAGCCAGGGTTTACGATATAAATGGAAGGGAATACATAGATTTTGTTGCCGGAATTGCGGTCAATTCGGTTGGTTATTCCCATCCCAGGGTTGTTAATGCTGTGTGCGAACAGGCAAAGAAATTGATGCACGTATCAAATCTTTATTACACATTGCCTCAGATTGAGCTTGCGGAGAAGCTGAGAGCAATATCGGGCATGGATAGATTCTTTTTCTGCAATTCCGGTACAGAGGCTGTTGAAGCCTCTCTGAAATTTGCGAGAAAGCATACCGGAAAAAAGAGGTTCATAGCCTTCACAGGAAGCTTCCATGGGAGATCCATGGGCTCTCTCTCGGTAACATGGCCCGAAAAGTATCGCCTCCCCTTCTCACCATTGATTCAGGATGTTGAATTTGTTCGATTCAATGATGCGGAGGAGTTCAAGGAGAAAGTCTCCGGAGATGTTGCGGGAGTTATTCTTGAGCTTGTTCAGGGAGAGAGCGGTGTCCATCCGGCCGAAAAAGATTTTGTGAAAACAATTGTGGACCTGAAGGAAGACAGGGAATATCTCATGATAGTGGATGAGGTTCAGACGGGATTTGGAAGAACGGGAAGGTGGTTTGCAAGAGAACATTATGAAATCGAGCCCGATATAATGGCCATGGCAAAGGCAATCGGGGGTGGATTCCCGATGGGTGCAGTGGGAGTGACTGAAGATGTCGGTAAAAGCCTTGAGCCCGGAGATCACGCATCAACCTTTGGCGGAAATCCCCTCGCCTGTGCATCCGCACTCGCAGTCATATCTGTGATTGAGGATGAAAGGCTGGTTGACAGATCCCTTAAACTTGGAGAATATATTAAAGAGGAGCTCAAGAGAATCGGAGGCAGAAATGTGAGGGGTTATGGACTTATGGTGGGAGTGGATTTTGATTCATCAAATCAGATTGTGAAAGCATCCCTTGATATGGGCCTCCTCGTAAACAGCACATCCGATAAAACTCTGAGAAT
>WAJW01000046.1 GCA_015523685.1 Archaeoglobaceae archaeon | reverse complement strand
CCATACTATTAAACTAAACACAGGACTCCTCGCCAAATTCTTGGGAGTGAAAATAATTAAAAAGGAGGAAGCTATGAGGTACTTAAAGGATTATCTTTTAAAGAAGGAAGTTTTTCTAAAATTTGATAATGGTTCTGTTCGGGATGAAAGAACTGTTAAAGCTTATGTGTTCTTAAAGAATAAAATATTTGTAAATGCTTATTTAATCAGATCTGGAATTGCCATCGCAGATAGAAATGAGAGTTATAAATATAAATCTAAATTTATAGAATTAGAAAAAGAGGCAAAATAATGGCCAAGGAATGGATACTGAATTTAGCAACTAACAGATGGGGATTGAATAAGAAAAACAGTGTCGGACCGGTTTCTCTATGGATACGGGAATGTGGCCCGAAGTCACTCGAAGAGTGGAAGAGTTTTTATTACACTAAACTTTCTGATTTTTTGAAAAGAAAAAAGATACCCTTAACTCCTCAAGAGTACATTGAGGATTTGGGAAGGAAACTATATATGAAAATCACCGAGGTTATTAAAGCAGAAATTGAAGAGGTGGATGAGGAGGACTGTATTAGATATATACATAATCTTGTAATCAAAAGGACTTATGACGGTTACCTGACTGAAATCGACACGATATATGGAATGTTACAAAAAGAACTCGATATGAAAATAAATCCAGCACCTGATGAATGGGACAGATTATACAATGTGGATTTTTATATACAAATTAAAGGGAAATACATAGGTTTACAAATAAAGCCCATAACGTACGAGCAGACTCCGGAACTCCATAAATGGAAAGAATGGCTCGGGCGCACTCATAAGAAATTCGAAGAAAATTTTGGTGGGAAGGTTTTCATTGTATTCTCAATCAAAAAAGACAGCAGGAAGGAAATTTACAATCCTGAAGTTTTGGATGAGATAAGAAATGAAATTGAAAGAATCCAGAGAGGGTCGTACATATAGATAATCTTTAACTTTTGCACTTCGAAATCAGAGAATGAGGAATGGATATTTTCAGATTTAGAACAAGAGATGTGATGCAGGTTTATGAGAATTTGGAATTCATATGGGAGTTCAATTTCATTTTTCAGACATTTCTTCAAGCTTTTCTGCAAGCATTGGGAGAAAAACCCCTATATCTGTCACCACTCCAATGGCCTGAGCACTTCCCCTGTCCATGAGTTTCGTGACAGTGGAGGGGTTTATATCAACGCACACAGTTGTCACGTTGAAGGGCAGAAGATTCCCCACCGCTATGGAATGGAGCATCGTTGAGAACATGAGGACAAAATCAATGTCTTTTATTGCCTCAGCCATTTTTACTTTGGCTTCAACAGCATCGGTGATCACTTCAGGGAGGGGCCCATCATCCCTTATTGAACCAGCGAGAATATAGGGTACGTTGTTAACCGTGCACTCGTACATTATGCCCGATTTTAGAATGCCTTTTTCTACCGCCTTTTTGATTGATCCAGCTGATATTATTTCACTTATTGCGTATATGTGGTGTTTGTGACCTCCGGGAACTGGCTCCCCGGTTTTCACATCCATTCCGAGGGAAGTGCCATAGAGGTTGTATTCAATATCATGCACCGCAAGAGCATTTCCAGAAAGCAGAAGATCGACGAAACCCATGCGGATAATTTTGGCAAGGGCCTCATCCGCACCGGTGTGAACGACTGCAGGTCCGGCGACAATGGCAATTTTTCCATCCCTGTTCTTCACCTTGATCATCTCTCCTGCAATCCTTTCAATGGTCTGTGTTGAAGGCCTCTCAGAAGAGACGCCCCCTCCCATGAATTTAAAAAAGGTCTTCTCCCTCGGCCTTTCAGGGGGGATCACCTTCACCCCCTTTTCCCCGACCACCACCAGATCTCCCTTCTTTATCTGGCTGATAAATTTGGAAACAGCTTGATTTCCATCAATAACTATTATTTTATCCATCCCGATATTTTCAACGGGAAGCCATTCTCCCCTGTATTTAACATAAGTTGGATAGTTTGTGGTGGAATAGAATCCCTTTGGAACTACTTTATCCTTTGGAGCAATCTCCACATCCACATCCTCAACATCGGGTATCTGCCCTCCGAGTCTGTGAAGTTCAGTGAGAATCTCCCTTAGATGATCTTCATCTCTACCCATTACGAGCAGTTTCGCATAGCTTGTGTCTGTTTTTCTCTTACCAACTCTGAATTCGAGTATCTCGAACTCACCTTCGAGATCAAGTATTGAATCAAGAACCCTTGGAAATATCATCGAATCTATGAGATGACCTTCGAATTCAACTTCTCTAACCGCTTTCATCCATTAACCCTCTTCCAGCATTTTTAAAAACTTTTCTTTTGCGATTATGCATTTATGTTCCGGTCTCACCTCAAAGACGATCCTGTTTCTGTATTCCCTGAAAGGAAAACTATCATGTCTCAGAACACCCTCTCCGGGGACCAGATGAGCATCGGACATTCCATCATTGTCATGGATGTGGACATTCTCGATCCTGTCAAAGTAGTCCAGAAAAAATCTATGGGATGGATCAAGGAGAGCATGTCCGAGATCGTATGTGATATTTAGCCCTGTGGTCTCAATGAGTTCCTTCAGAGGTGTCTGGATGGTTTCTGTCCCGATGGTATTTTCGATGGATAGGATGGAGAATTCATCTATCACCGGTTTCAGTTCCATTATCGCTCTGAAGTTGAAATCCTGAAGATGGGTTTCAAGAGATGTGGCTTTGCCTTCCACCATGAATACCGGACTCCATCCCAGATGGAATGTGACAAGCATGGCTGATATTCTATCTGCAAATTCTGCAGTATTTTTCAGATCATCTATGGAAGCCTTTCGGATGCAGGGGTTGGGAGAAAGGAGATTCGTGTGTGCAGAAGAGGCATGGAGAAGAATTTCAATGCTGTAGGATGAGACATCATCCAGAACATCCCTCCAGTTGTTGCTGTAATAGCTGAATTGTGGCAGGTCCATATGGAATTCCGCGCATTCAAAGTCATTTTCTTCTGCAAACTCAAGGGCTGATCTGTAATCTTTCAGATTGAGAAAGGGCTGAAATCCAAGCTTCACGGTTCCACCATCGTTCCAACACCCTTATCCGTGAACAGCTCCAGCAGTATGGAGCGGGACATCGAACCGTTTATTATATGGGCTCTCTCCACACCGCCTTTTATTGCGGTAATACATGCGTTTACCTTTGGAATCATTCCTCCTGAAATCCTTCCCTCCTCAACAAGTCTCTCAAGCTCATTGACGCTGATTCTGGAAATGAGTGATTTTTCATCTGAAGGATCATCCAGTAATCCGGGAACATCCGTGAGCATGATGAGTCTCCTTGCCCTGATGGCCACAGAAAGGTCTCCAGCAACGGCATCGGCATTCAGGTTGAGTCTCGCTCCATTTCTGTCGATGGCTATGGGTGAGATGACGGGAATGAATCCCCTGTCCAGAAGAAGATTTAGAACTTCAGGATTGACCCTCTCAACCTCTCCCACATACCCGAGATCAACATGCATCTCTTCGCCTTTCATCATTACCTTCTCTGGACTCTTTTTCCTTGCGAGGATCATCATCCCGTCTCTTCCAGATAAACCCACAGCCTTTCCCCCATGTCTGGTAAATGTGGCAACGATTTTCGAATTAACTATTCCGTCAAGCACCATCTCAACTATCTCCATCGTTTCACTGTCCGTTATTCTCAAACCGGCAATGAATTCAGGTTTCTTTCCCAGCTTTTCCATTTTTTCAGAGATCTCAGGACCGCCTCCATGTACAACAACCGTCTTTATCCCCACATAGTGGAGGAGCATTATATCCTTCACCACGCTGTCAAGAGCTTTCTCATTTACCATGGCATGTCCACCGAGCTTTATCACCATCACGTTTCCATGGAATTTCTGAATATAGGGAAGCGCCTCTATGAGCACTTTGCCCCTGAATTCCAGTGACTCCATAACTCTCACCAGTTTGATTGACTCACTCCCAGTATTTATGATATACCATGCTTTTAAACCGGAGTTGAGTTCCGATTTTAAGTCAGGAGAATTGTCACGTGATGAGTTTGTATTTTACATCGTATCTTTCACATAACTCTCTCGCTCTTTTTTCAATGATCTCCTGGTATTCCTTCGCTGGCTGAGGAAATATCCTGTAGAGGGCCCTGTATCTGGAGAGCAGTTCTGGATAATATTTTTTCAGAAATTCATAATAGAGAGTTTTGCAATCGCCCTGCTTATCTCCGAAAAGGGTCAGTGCGCCGGCAAAAATAAATTTTGCTCCGTAATCTTTTGCTGTTTTTACCATTACGCCGAGTTCTTCTTCGGAATCTGAGATGTATGGGAGTAACGGGATATAGGAAATTCCCGTTAAAAATCCTTTTTTCTCACATTTACTCATGGTTTCAAGTCTTTTTTCCGGTTGAGGGGCTCCAGGCTCAAGAATTCTGGCCAGTTTTTCATCAAGGGTTGAAATTGAAAAATTTATTATAAGCCCGTGCTCCAGCCTGTTCTGGAGGTCATCTGGCAGAATAGCTTTCTCGTCCACCTCTTTCAGCAGGTCAAGGTCTCTGAGAATCATATCGGATTTTGTCAGGATGTGAACGGGAAACCTGTACTTCAGGATTACTTCCAGAATTTTTCTTGTCAATTTCAATTTTTCTTCAATTCTCTGATAGGGTTCTGTTGATGTAGATAGAGCAATGATTCCGTATTCCTTCTTCATTGCCCTTCTTCTCAGCTGTTTTTCGAGAATTTCAACAGCGTTTACCTTTATCCCCAGGTTCCCATCCGTACCACCTCCATATTTGCTCCCCCGGATGTAACAGTATATGCATTTAAATGAACAGCCCGAGTATGGATTAACCGAGTAATCATCCAGAAACCATTCATCTCTTCTCCTGTGCCTGTTAAGAATCGACTTTGCATAAATTTTTAACACCATTTGAATCCCTCACCGGCTGGATGTAAACATGCAATATCTATTCTGCCGTTATTTATCATATTTTCTGGCCCTATGTCATGAAACAGACATACCCGATTATGAATCTTTTTAACATCATACAATCTCCTTTCACATGGATTCTTAGGGGTAAAATTCGAAAAGTGCTCTGTCAAAGGTATATGGCAGTGAATTAAAATATGGTATGGAGTCCTCATCAGGCCAATCAGCCTCTCTGTATATTTCATCTGAATCTTTTGCAATTTCAGAACAAGCTGTGTATGAACTCAGGTTACTCTTATGACATTTGTGTATGCAATCTCGTTTCTGTAACTGAAATCCGGTAAATTAATGCCTGCCTCTTTCCACCAGCCCCCTGGATTTCTCAATTCCTCCGGTCAGATTTCGTAGTCCAAGATCCTCTTTTTTTCAATAAAAAACAACCTGAACTTCATAACCATAAAGGGCAATTTTTAATCTCATGGTCAGGGAGAAATCTTTTCAGAGCTCAAGGAAAAGGCATCCACAGAATTTTCAGCTCGTATTATGTATCCTCGTGTATCATCCTGATTCCGGAGATCTATTAATGCCTTCCGTATTTCTTTGTCAGAGTTTCTGTTATCGGCTCTCGTCAAATTTTTCAGAAAACTCAAAAACATCATCTGCATCCCGTTTTGACTCTAAATCCCCACTTCACTGCCTTTTCAGTCCACAATTCCATAATCCATTAACCTCTCCAGAGATGTGAGGCGTGATCCGGATTCAGACCTTCTGGCTCAGGAGCTTTGACCGGATCCCCTCTCTGTAGAGCTGAGGAAGGATGTTCCTGTAATCTGATGTTTGTCTGTTCTTCTTTTCAATTTCTCGCAATCTGCACCGCAAACCCCCACCAACACAAATTCCCAGATACCTCACTGAACATTAGAACCTTCAATACGATCATCCTTTCGAAAACCGGATAAGGGTTTCACTGACCCCTCTTCCTCTCGACCATCTTCAGAATGAGACGTGTGAAATCCTCGTCCGTTCCGGGAGGGTCACAGATTATTATCTCCTTTTCTGTGGTGCTGAACATCTCAGGAAGGTCTTTTGTTGTGTGTACTCCGTGAGATATAAAAACAGGGACGACGTAAACTCTGATGGATTTCATTGAATTGAGAACACTGTCTGCAAAAGGCTCCTGATTCAGAAAACCAAACTTTACCTCATCAAAGGCTTCCATCTTTTCGATCCTCTCAGCATGGAATTCCAGAACCTCCCTGTTGTAGGGAAGCCTGCTCCCATGTCCCACGAGTAACAGCCCCTCCATCATCTCACCACCACTATCACGAGGGACGATTTGATCTCCGGAGATTCTGAGATTCTGCAGTGTACAATTCTCTCGTCTCTGTATCCAAGGTTCTCGCATATCCAGCAGTATCTATCTCCGATCATGTTTTCCAGTTCTTTCATGGAAAATTTATCGTCTCCCAGAATGATGGCATACCTCCCCATCTCAATTGTTTTTTTAAGATCTCCTTCCACTGAATTCAGTTTTCTGCCATGGGCATCTATAACCACACATTCACACAGATCCACCTTGAGTTTTGCACACACAAGCTGGACTGAGCTTATCCCGGGGATAATTTCGTCTCCCATGTGACCCAGACCCGAAACCATGGGATCTCCCGTTGAAAGAATAACTCCGTGTCCTTCCAATTTTATACCTTTAAAAGTCTTCAGTACAATCTTTTTTCCACGGATGTACCTTTCTGCGATTTTCAGGGCTCTTCTGCTACCGTAGACAATCCTGGCATTTTCTATCTCTCTGATGGCACTTTCAGTAAGATGACCCGGAGCGGGCCCTACTCCCACTACCTTCATATGAAAGCATCACTCTCCCATGATGATCTATAAAGTGAACTCCCTCTACAACTCCATCTGCAAGTCTATTTGCTTTTTCTAAAATTCTGAAAGCATCTTTCCGGGTGAAACTTTCAGGATCTCTCCAGAGTATCCTGTCTCGCTTTCTTTCAACAGCCCATTTGGTTATCAAGGAGGGCATGGAAACGATTCTGATTCTTCCTGATGCGTGAGGAAGAATTCTGTCGAAATATGTTCCTATCACCAGGGCGGTGTAGTCCGGGAAAAGTTTTTTCCCTGAGCTCCATCCCTTCCTTCCTGTTGCGAGAATCAGCTTTTCAATGCCCTTCACCAGCTCGGCCTTCATCCTTATCAACCTCTCACACCATGGTTCAACAAATCCCGTCGATCCAAGAATGGATATTCCACCTTCAATTCCCAGTCTCGGGTTTGAGGTTTTTCTGGCGATCCTGGCTCCATTTCTTACACTTATCTCAACACCCCCATCAAATCCTGTTTCCTCACAGGCCTCTCTGAAGGCATTTGAGATCATGTCCATTGCCGATGGACTCACGGACGGGGATCCGGGGTTGTAATGAATGTATTTCCTTCTGAATCTTCCCACCCCCTCTCCAAAAAAGATGCCTTTCTCCCTTGTAACACGGGCTTCAATCACGCAACCGTCAGTTACATCAAATTCATGGTCGCCTGAATCTTTAATGGCCCGGGCGAGACCCTCTATGGCATTAACCTTCACCTTCACATGTATACCTGCAGGAGTTGCCACCTCCACCTCACTTACAGGATTTGAGAGGGATAGAATTCCTGCCTTAACAGCTCCAGCGGTTGTTGTTCCGGTTGTTAATCCCCTTCTCAGGAAATCGCCCTCGGGAGTCAGTATGAAAAGACCTGATGAGATTCTATCCATGATCTCCTTTCTTGAGAAGGAACATCTGTCTATCCATTCTTCCGGATATGTGTATTCTTCAATTGGATCAGTGATTTTCATGGTTCACGAGCTGAATGATTGCGTTGATGATTGCTACTGCTACAGTACTGCCACCCCGGGTGCCGATGGAGGTGATGGACGGAATTTCAAGCGTTCTTATCCTCTCTTTTGATTCTTCAGCGTTTACGAATCCAACGGGTGTTGCAATAACCAGGGCAGGTCTTATGTCGTTCTGAATCATCTCACAAAGAGCCAGAGCAGCGGATGGGGCATTTCCGATTACAGCAATGCTATCTCCGAGACTTTCACCCACATTGAAAAATCCCGACGCGGTTCTTGTCAGTTCTGTATTTTTATCTGCATATTCCAATACACACTCAACCCGGGATTCAAGCTTTCTCTTGTTAATTCCGGCTCTCACCATCTCAACATCAGTGAATATGGGCGATCCTTTTTTTATCGCCTTCATTCCAGCACTGACAGGATCATTTTTGAAGGCTATCAGATTCCTGAATTCGGGGTCTCCGGTTGCTATAACAACCCTCTTCAGGATCATGTCCTCGGGTGAGTTTCCCGGAATGAATTTATTTACGATGGAATAACTTTTTTCCACAATCTTCCTGGCTTCTTCCGTATAGTCTCCCATATCGACTTTCATATGTTGTATCTCCTCCCGTATCCTCTTGGTGTGTAAAGAATTCCGTTTTTGAAATTCGTTCTGCTGTTTCCCACGATAATTGTGGTGTTCATGTCTATTTCATCCAGAAATCCTTTAAATTCTTTCAGCCTGTACACCCTCACAGATTGACCCGGTCTCATGGCATTTCTGACCACGCCGATCCAGCAATCTCCCCGGAGTTCTTCAATAACATCTATGGCTTTTTCAAGGTTCGGTTTTCGCGTTCTGCTTGAGGGATTGTAAATGGCAATTGGAAAATCTCCTTTTAGGGCGAATCTCAGCTTTTCCTCTATCTCCTCCCACGGTATGAGCAGGTCGCTCAGGCTAATTATGGCACAGTCCCCTGATATGGGGCTACCGAGAAGGGTATTGACAGCGTTTACGGCTGATATGCCCGGAATAGCCTCCCAGTCTATCTCGATATTGTATGATGCAATTATCTCTGCTACAAGGGGAAGCATTCCGTAAAATCCGGGATCTCCACCGCTGAGCAAAGAAACCCTGCTACTTTCTGCCAGTTCAATGGCTTTTCTGACTCTTTCAACCTCCTTTCCCATCGAGCTGTGGATTACCTTCTTTCCGTCCAGAAGTTCCTCGACCCTCTGAATGTACGTCCTGTGACCAAGTATGTATTCTGAATCTTTTATGGCTTCAACTGCCCTAAGGGACATGTACTCTATCCCTCCCGGGCCCGTCCCGATTACATAGAGCTTACCTGGCGATTGCAACTGTCACCCTCCCGAAAACGGTCTTTGGGAGTATCAATTCCCTCTTTTTTGAGAAAAAAAGGGCTGAAGGTTCTGCAACCCCTTTCACGCCTATCTTTTTCAACGCAGCTGACCCACTTTTCACCATCACCCCGTCTATGTCATCGGGTTCTGCAATCATCAGGGGGAGCTTCAGACTGTCCACCGCCATTATGATGCCCTTCTCGTTCTCCTTCACACTGAGTGTTGCAAAACCTCTGACATCTTTGATGGAAAGACCGCACATTTCAAGAGATCTGAATATTGCATCCAGCACTTCTCTTTCTGTTACGCCTCTCCTCGCTCCTATTCCCACAATCACACCGTCCTTCCACTCAAAAGATGTGGTTATCACAGGTTTGATTCCGAGTTCACCAAGTTTCAGAGCTATTTCATTTCCCCCGTGGTGACCACCTGATACAGGAATCGCATATTTCAGGCGTCTGTCTACAGCGATCACAGCAGGATCAGACCATTTTGATCTGAGAAGACCGCATATCTTTCTGACAACAATTCCTGTTGACATTAAGGCAATGATCACGTCATAGGATTCAAATGCCCTTCTGAATACGTCAGAACTGTAGACAAGGAGATCTCCCTGTATGAACTCGGCTATCTTCCTTCCTTTTTCAATATCATCCCTGAAGACGATCACTGCCTGCCTGAGTATAGGACAGACCTCCTGTAATTCCCTTTCAGCACATCTCCTATAATTATGATGGCTGTTTTTGTTATTCCGGCTTTTTTAACCTTATCGGATATGTCTCTGAGAGTTCCTGTAACGATCTTTTGGCTCTCTCTTGAGGCATGATAGACCACTGCAACGGGAGTTTCAGGATCTCTCTTTACCTTTTTCACCACCTCATCAATTTTGTGGACTCCAAGAAATATAACGAGTGTGGATCTGGTCTTTGAGAACGTTTCGATATCATCCTCGTCGAGAGTCCTCCCCTCAGGCCTTGTAAGGACAACACTCTGGGCCACTCCGGGCAATGTCAGCTCTGTTTTCAACTCTGCTGATGCAGCGAATACAGAGGACACGCCGGGGACGATTTCAACCTCTATTCCCTCTTTTTCCAGGATTTCCATCTGTTCTTTGATTGCTCCATAAATTGAAGGATCTCCACTCTGAAGTCTCACAACTTTTTTCCCATCCCTGACTGCCCTGATCATGATCTCAGCGAGTTCTTCAAGAGATCGGCCATACGAATTGATCTTTTCGCCCCTGTATTCATTCAGAATTTCTTCTTCGATCAGCGATCCGGGATAGATAATGAGATCAGCCTCGGTGAGCAATTGATGGGCTTTGAGAGTCAGCAGTTCTCTGTTCCCTGGACCTGCCCCTACAAAATAGATCTTCATCTCCTCACACCTACGAGAAGGGAAAGGTAACCCGTTTTTTCAGGTGGTCTCTCTCCAATTTCCGATATTTTTTCATCATCCATGAAGATCTTCTCCGCCAGATACATTTCATTCATCCCGAGCATCCTCATCTCTTCAAGGGCAATCCCAGGTTTTGTGCATTTCAGCATGACAGTGTATTTAACATCTCTCTCCCCCGGGACTGTTAAGAGCAATGAATTCCTTACAAACATGTTCATCCGGGAAAAGACGGACGTGAAGCTCGGGATACCGGGAACCATCTCAATTCTTATGTCTGGATTCAACTCCAGGACCTTCTCAGCAACAAGCTGGAAAGTTGAAAAGAAGGCAGGGTCTCCCATGCATGCAAATGCAATGTCCTCGTCCATGCATCTTATGGAAAGTTCTTTCGATAATTTCACTGCAATTTCCTCGCCCCTGCCCATTGGGAATCTCACAAGTCTGGGATTCCTGAATTCCGACACAATGGAGTAAGATATGTCGCCCGGGACGATTACCTCATTAACTTCTCTGATCACCCTTATGGCTTTCAGGGTTAGAAGGTCCGGGGATCCGGGCCCGAGTCCCACTCCATACAGCATATCCATCTCTCCATGAACGTTTTTACGTCTACCAGCATTTTTTCAATAACCAGGACCACCAAACCCGTAACTGAAATAATTAATCCAGCGAGGAGATCTTCGAGACCGTGGACAAATTCCGGGGGGCGCATTGCCCTGTAGCTCAGATATGTGAGTGTGAGTATTGTGATCAGGGTTGCGGTGGAAAACACCACAGCAATTTTAAGAGCCTGCTGGAATGTATCTGCCGTAAGTATCACGGGTATGAATGGAATACACGGAGATAGCCCGAGAACAAGAAGTAATGTTACAAGAGACCCTGAGCTTCGGTGAGAATGACCTCTCGTAATGGAAAGAATTGCGTACGCAACTCCAAATACAATAAGCAGGAATGGTGACACTCTCTCCATGTATCCTGCAATTCCCGTTACATCAATTCCCTTCCAGATCGCTATGCCCAGAAATGCGGACAACCCAACGTGAAGGCTCCCTGCGAGAAATGACATGGTGAGAGTCCCTCTAATCCCCATTTTCTTTGCCCTTGAAAGAACGATTATGGGTATGTAGTGGTCAGGTGCGAGAGAGTGGAGAAATGCAATTGAAATCGCACTGATAGTGAGGAGTTCAAAATTCATGATCTGGCCTCCCCGATAACGATGAATACCGGGTTGAGTGATCTGAAGGCTATACCTCCTGCCAGTTCGTAACCTCTGGAGATATTCACAATAAGGGACTCTCTGTATACATTGAGTTCTCTCATCTTTGCTATTACCCTTCCCGTGACATCCACTCTTGCCAGATTGACAGCAAATGCCTTTGATTTCCTGGACGCTATTTCCAGCATATCCTCTATGTTCTTCGTCCCGCCAAAAAATATCTTGTCTATTTTCCCGGCTGAAGCAAGAAATTCTTTTCCGTGAGAATGAATGACCTCTATATTCTCAATTCCTGAAATTTCAATCTTCTTCCTGAATTTTTTAACCAGTTCTTCACGCACATCAACAGAATAAACTTTCCCGAACAGTTTTGAGGCTTTCAGGCTCACCCTTCCCGATCCACAGCCAATATCGGCAAATGTCTCGTTTTCAGATGGGGAAAGCTTGTCCATCACTATTGAGATTATTTCATCCTTCGTATGACAGCCCTGCATTCTTTACCTCCGCTCTTTCATAATCCGGACTGGAGGGGATTATTTCAACGGGTATGCCTATACCGCAACTCATTGAATAATCTTTTATTCTCCTCTCCGCATGTCTTATCATCCCCCCGGATGTCATGATCAGGCAGTTGTACCCTGCAAGAGCCTTGAGTATGGAATTATTGACCACATTTGACGTAAAATCCGGCACTATTCCTGTTTCAATCAATCTTGATTTAGCTTTGGTCCCCATTGCGCCGATATAATGTATATCCTCGGAATCCGTCATTTTAACAAGATCGTTCTCATCCATCACTTCAGAATCACATATAACAATCCTCCCCCTCTTTCGAGTTTCTGCTGTCTCAACAACTGCCCATCCATCCCTTCTGTGTATTATCCTTCCATCCAGTCCCTCTCCATCGGGTATGTATCTCAAGTTCGGTATCTCTATCGAATCTATAAGCTCCAGAACATTCTTTGGTATCCTCCCCGGCTTGGCAAAGGATCTTTCCCTTAAATTTCTGTATATTTCGAGAATCTTCGGCCTTTTCATCCTTATGGTTTTGATAAGTTTAGAATTGGAGAATATTTCGTTGGGGTCTCCGTGTGCAACGACCATGCCCTCATGCAGGACCCACACCCTTTCAGCCCACTCATATGCAATTTCCACGTCATGAGTCACGAGCATCAGCGTCTTACCGCTTATCGAGAGCTCATCAAGAAGGTCAAGAAATTCTTCTGAGCTCTGGGGGTCGAGATTGGCAGTTGGCTCATCGAAAATTATAACTTCAGGATCCATTGCCAGGATCCCCGCTATGGCAACCCTTTTTTTAAGCCCAAAACTCAGTTGATGGGGTGGATGTTCGGAGTACTTTTCCACTCCAACAGCCCTGAGAGCATTCCTCACCCTTTTTTCAATTTCATCTTCAGGTAGGCCGAGATTTGCGGGACCGAAAGCGACATCCTGTTTCACGGTTGGAGCAATTATCTGATCATCCGGGTTCTGAAAAACAATTCCAACTTTGGTTCTTATATATCTCAGAAATTTCCTGTCATATCTGAGTGGCTCACCTCTGAAAAGTACCTCCCCTTTTGTCGGCCTGAGAATTCCATTGAAATGAAGTGTCAGTGTTGTTTTTCCCGCTCCGTTGTGACCTATGAGCACTGCTCTCTCCCCTTCCCTGAGATGGAAATCCACACCTTTTAATGCTCTCAATCCGCCCGGGTATGTGAATTCCAGCCCTCTTGTCTCTATAACTTTCATCTCAATCACTCTCATCGGTATAACATGGACACCATCGTCATCGATAGAAGAATAAGTATGAGAAGGATTATCTGCCCTGCAGGTGGAAACTGAAGTTTTAAATACGGTATTTTACCATCATAGCATCTTGATTCCATTGCAATCTGTATTTTCTCGCCTTTTTCGAGTGTTTTTATAAAAAGCATGCTTCCCAGCATTCCAAAACTCCTCAAGTGTGATCTGAAGTTTGAAAATCCGAGTCTTGAAGCGGTGGCGGTCACCATTATCTCCATCTCCTCGAGGAATATGAATATGAATCTGTAAACCATCATTGAGATTTCTATAAAGAAATCTGGAAATCTCATGGATTTGAGTATGGAGAAAAGCTCGCTCATGGTTGTTGTTAGTATCAGGAAATAGAGACTTGATATTCCAGCAAGAGATCTGAATAATGTTTCCACAGATGTCATAACACCCTCACGGTATATACGGATGGTTGCGAATCCTGCATTTAAACTGAAAATCGCGTGTTCTCCCTGAAGAAAAGCTATGACAAGACTTGCGGGAATCACAAAGGACATGGGGAGAACCAGAAGTTTAAAAACGACACCTGACGGTATTCTGGCAAAAAAGAGGATGAGAATCAGCATAAAAAGGAATACATAGATGGAGGATGCAGGAGAATTTGCAACTACTGCTATGAACAGGGCTCCCACGGAGAGAAACACTCTTATGTAAGGATTCAGTTTCCTCGCCGGACTCTTTATAGCATAGGCCTCAAGATTCATCAGCTCCATCTCATCCACCGGTTTTTTTCAGGCCTCTGTAATATCCCAGGAAATATCCGATTATAAGGGCACCGATGGCTGACTGCAGTGAGAACAGAAATGTCTCAATTTCACCGCTCGGAGGCTCCCACAGCGGACGCATCCATGGTCTGTATTCCCCACCCGTTATCTCGTGTATTTTCTGCATTGCCAGATCGTCCGCACCTGACCATTCTGCACCCATCACAACTCCGGAAATGAGATAGGTGGAAAGAATCAGTAAGGGAAAAACAATTCTGGGGTTCATCCTGTCACCTCTGATCGTGTGGATTTAACCAGATCAGCAACATCCGGCTTCAGCTGAACGAGGTATCTGAATAAGGCTGTGGCGGCAAGCCCCTCAATTATGGCAAGGGGAATCTGAGTTATGGCAAAGATTGAGAGAAACACCCCTGAAGATGCCAGAACTCCTCCATGGGTTGAAGGAAACGCAAGGCCGAGCTGAAATGATGTGACTATGTAGGTGAACCAGTCTGAGATAACCGAAACAACAAAGACTGTTTTAAAGACCCCTATTCCGAATTTTCTCATGATCTTATAGACCACCCATCCTGCAAACGGTCCTATTATACCCATTGAGGACACATTTGCCCCAAAGGTCGATAGTCCTCCATGAGCGAGTAAGAGGGCCTGATAAAGCAAGACTATCGCTGAAAGTACGGAGGTTATCCACGGCCCAAATAGAACAACCGCAAGACCCGTTCCGGTGGGATGGGAACAGCTTCCGGTAACTGAGGGTATTTTGAGTGAGGACAGCACGAATATGAACGCACCAGCAAGGGCAATCATTGTTTTCAATTCAGGCCTATCAGAAATCAGGATTTTCAACCTGTGTATTCCATAGATTAATACAGGAATGGCCAGAACAAACCATATCTCCCACCATGGATGGGGAAGGAAACCTTCAGCTATATGCATTGATTTTCCTCCTGAACAAATTTTTCTGAGTCAAATAAAGAAAATTTGAGTATATAAATTTTGCTTTTTTTAATAAAATCATAAAATCCGAATAACAGGTCTAACTGGTGTTTATCAGTTTCAGAATTCCTCTGAATGTGTGTTCAGATGGAACAGCGGGATTTAAACCAAATTTTTTCAGTTTTCTCTCCGTGGGTGGGCCTATTGCCACAAGGGATATTTTCTGAAGGGCACCCTTTATATCTTCATAAAGGCCCAGTTCGACCGCGAGATCGAAAAATGAGTCCACCATCATGGAGCTTGAGAAAACAACCACATCAACCTCACCAGAAGAGATCCTTCTGAGCAGATCTTCCTGTGCCTTTCCTCTGGCTGGAACGAGGGTGTATATTGCAATTTCCTCCAGTTTGCAAACATTTCCGAGCCTGTAAATGGCTGGATCTCCCTTATCACTTCTCACAACCACCACATTCTTTCCTTCAAGGATTTCTTCAAACTCTTCCACGATATCAGCGGATGTATATTTACCTGGCACGAGTGGGGTTATACCGAAATTTCTCAGTTCTCCCGCTGTAACAGGGCCGATCGCAATTATTTCATGCATCTTCCGCCTGTTCAAATCTATATGCTTCATCACGATTCTCACTGAAGTTCTGCTGGTGAAGATCAGAAAGTCCACGCCCGTATCCTCGAGCCTTCTCTCGAGCTCTCCTATTTTCTCAGGAAATTCTTTGATCATGAGAAGAGGTGCATGAAGAACATGAAGACCGTTTTCCTGAAACATTCTGATGGTTTCATCTGCATATTCTGCAGGTCTGAAAAATGCCACCCTCTTCATGTCCTTTAGCTGATGTCAAACATTCATATATAGTTTCACTTTCAATAGAATCCTTCAATGCACGATATGGTCATCAGGGGTGGGCATGTATACATCGGAGGAGAGATCATAGAATGTGATATTGGAATAAACGGGGAGAGGATTTCAGAAGTAGGGAAAAATTTGAAGGGAGATGAGGTAATTGATGCCGGGAGGAAACTGATTTTACCGGGAGCAGTTGATTGCCATGTTCATTTTCGGGATTTCAGGGAAAAACATAAGGAAACATGGGAAACAGGCTCAAGGGCAGCTCTCAGGGGGGGCACAGTTGTGGTTATTGACCAGCCCAACACAGATCCACCAATCCATGATGAGGGGATTTTCAGAAAAAGAATGAAGTTGGCAGAGAGGAGTTCTTATGTTGATTTTCGGGTTAATCTCGCCCTGACAAAGGAAAATCACTCTGAAATAAAGAAGATCCTTGAGAAAGTAAATCCAAATGCAGTGGGGGAGGTGTTTCTTCAACATCAGAGCGAAAATTTTGAGATTCCCTATGAAATCCTGTTCGAGGTAAGGAGAAATATCAGAGATATTATCACGGTTCATGCAGAGGACCCGGAGGAGATCAGAGATGGAAAGGGGGGAAACTGGGAGTTGAGACCCCCTGAAGCGGAATTAAAGGCTGTAAAGAAATGTTCAGGACAGGGAGATTTTTACTTCTGCCACGTCTCTCTTGGCAGTTCCGTCAGACTGGCACGTTCGGGGAACTCACAGATGGAAGTAACACCCCATCATCTTCTCCTTTCAACTGAGGATGCGGATTCAATAATGTACAATGTAAACCCACCCCTGAGGAGCGAGGAGGAGAGAAGGTCCCTTATCTCCATGTTGTCTGAGATAGATGTAATTGCCTCCGATCATGCACCCCACACATTTGAAGAGAAGAGAGAAGGGTTTCCGGGATTCCCAAATGTGGAGTTTATGTATCCACTCCTCCTTGATATGGCAACACGGGGAGTTTTCTCTCTGAAAAAACTTGTGGAGAGGATTTCTGAGAACCCTGCAAGGATATTTGATATAGATGGTTATGGATGGATAAAAGAGGGCTTTTATGCGTCCCTCGCTATCTTCGATATCAGAAATGTGAGTGAAATAAAGACTGAAAAGATGTATTCAATGGCTGAATGGACACCTTTCGAAGGGTTTTCTGCAATTTTCCCCGAGAAAGTCATTCTGCGGGGTAAACTGGCTTTTGATAACGGTGAGGTGCTGGTGAAGAGAGGATCGGGAATTGAGATTTGATTGCGGTAGTACTTTTCCGCATTACCATGAAAAGGTCCATTCAGACTTAAATGCACGAACTAAATGCTGAGATAAAAACAAAAACAAGACATTGTTTTTTGGCATCACAACACACACTTA
>WAJW01000045.1 GCA_015523685.1 Archaeoglobaceae archaeon | reverse complement strand
GGACTTTTCCACAGTTGCAAGGAAATCGGCAGAGATAGCACGGGAGAGCTCGGGGGGAAAGAAAATTAAAGAGAAAGTCAGCGATGTTATACTCAGTCCTCATGCGGTAAACTCCCTTTTTTCAAACACTCTCTATCCCGCACTTTCTGGAGAGGCTGTATTCAAGGGCAGAAGTCCCCTCTCTGATAAACTTTCAGAAGAGATTGCCCCGGGTCTGACCCTGATGGATGATGGGATTCTGAAAGGAGGTCTTTTCAGCTCTGGTTTTGACGATGAAGGTACGCCGGGGCAAAAAACTCCAGTTATCAGGGATGGCATACTTGAAAATTTTCTGTATGATTTCACATATGGCAGGAAAACTGACAGTGATACTACAGGAAACTCATTCAGGGAAAACTATTCCTCACAGCCATACATAAAGCCCACAAATGTGATTGTTGAATGC
Source organism: Archaeoglobaceae archaeon (assembly GCA_015523685.1). Classification (GTDB taxonomy): domain Archaea; phylum Halobacteriota; class Archaeoglobi; order Archaeoglobales; family JdFR-42; genus WAJW01. The sequence goes on along the minus strand of WAJW01000045.1, from coordinate 7,259 downwards.
AATGACATAACCGGAGATGTGTTCTATGACGGTGCCATTTACGTCCATACATTCATCGGAGCTCATACAGCAAATGCCATCAGCGGTGATTTTTCTCTTGAGGGGAGAAATGCCTTCCTGATAAAAAATGGAGATAGGATACCCCTGAAAAGTGTTATGCTGTATGGAAACATCTATGAGATTCTTAAAAACATTGAATGTGGCGATAAAAATTTCCGGCAGTCCGAGAATACAGTATCGGGCAACCTGAGAGCGAGAGGATTTCAGATAAGTGGGTGACATGATACCCGGACTTGAAAGATATTTTCGAATACTGTATGGAGATGATGAAGCAAAATATCTCCTGGCAAAGAGAATTCCAGCTGAGCGATGCAAATCCCTTGAGGATATGTGGGATGAGCATGAGACTCTCAGGAAATACTTCAGGGAACTGCTGAAAGAGGGGGAGAAGGCCGGTGGCCGGGCGGACTATTCCTTCCTCGATCTCAAGCATGATATTCTGTATGAACTGCTGAAAAACTGTATCTTTTGCGAGAGAAGATGTGGAGTCAACAGATTTGAGAAAACGGGATTCTGCGGATGCGGAGTTCAGTCCCATTACAGCTCGGAATTCCTGCATTTTGGAGAGGAGCCCGAACTCGTTCCATCCCATACGATATTCTTCAACAGATGCACATTTGCATGTGTGTACTGTCAGAACTGGGATATAGTTGTTGGAGATCCGGGAGATGCTGTTAATGCGGAAAAAATGGCAGAAATCATAAGAATGAGGAGTCTTCAGGGATCAAGGAACGTTAATTTTGTTGGAGGCAATCCGGATCAGCACGCCCATACGGTCCTCAACATCCTGAGGCATTCAGAGGTCAATCTGCCCATGATCTGGAATTCCAACATGTACCATTCATCGGAACTTGCCCTCATCATAGAGGATGTGATGGATGTATTTCTCGCAGACTTCAGATATGGAAACGATAAATGCGCCAGACGTCTTTCAGGAGTCAGAAATTACTGGAAGGTTGTAACGAGAAATTTTAAAAGTGCATATGAGAACTCGGAGATGATCATAAGACATCTTGTCCTCCCCGGGCATGTGGAATGCTGTACAGAACCAATAGTCAGGTGGGTTTCTGAAAATCTCGGTAAAGATGTGAGGTTCAATCTCATGTTTCAGTACTACCCCACCTATAGAGCTCATGAATTTCAGGATATAAACAGAGGTCTGAGTTTTGAGGAGAGGAGAGAGGCAAAGAGGATAGTCAATTCCCATGGCCTGAAGAACCTCGTATAGACCTATTCCACCTTTCCACTCCTGACATCAAGCAATGTTCCAATTCCCATGAATATGAACATGGATGCAAGAAACGGCCATACCGAATCATAAAAATACCACAGCCCGAATCCAATTCCCATCCCTATCAGTGTGAAAGCCCGTTTGTAAGGATGTCTCATTATTTTTAACTTTTACATCAAATTATAAAAATTTTTATGAACAGGATGCGGAAGATCAAGGTTATCCCTGAAACAATGGAATGGTTGCATTATGCTCCAGACCCAATTACAGCACGGTGATGTTACTTTATTCACAGCATATTCGGTTTTATGATTATATTCCAGATAAATAATTAGATAATTAAAATTTATTGGATTTTAAATGTTTACAGTGTTTCAATAATGAACTCTTCAGAAAAAAAGACACAATAATGAAAAAATTTAAATAGTGAATGACGTAGGTGCTAACATGAACACTGCAGATACCGCATGGATACTCGTTTCAACCGCCATGGTAGCACTCATGATACCCGGTGTGGGATTGTTCTATGCTGGAATGGTGAGAAAGAAGAACGTTGTTTCTATGATCACTCTGAGCGTGGTTTCAGCTCTGATTGCGGGTGTTATCTGGGTTCTCTACGGATATTCTCTCGGATTTTCAGGTGACGTGTCCGGATTCATCGGCGATTTCGCCAAAATTCTGCTGAATAACGTTAGCATCGACTCAGGTAATGGAATTCCCGAGATGCTCTTCATGCTGTTTCAGATGATGTTTGCAGGAGTTACCCTTGCAATTCTCACATCTGGATTTGCAGAAAGGATCAGGCTTTCATCATTCATCGTTCTGGGAGTGCTATGGCTCACCTTTGTATACATTCCCTTCGCCCACTGGCTCTGGGGTGGAGGATGGCTCTCCAGAATCGGATCGTTGGATTTTGCTGGAGGAATGGTAGTTCATGTGAGTTCCGGTTTCGGAGCCCTTGCCCTTGCACTGGTTGTGGGGAAGAGGTACGGTTATGGAGAACATTCGATAGAGCCCAACAACATCCCCCTGACACTGGTTGGAGGGGCACTGCTCTGGTTCGGATGGTTCGGATTCAATGGAGGAAGTGCTCTTCACGCAGACAGAATTGCGGTGAATGCAATAGCTGTGACATTCATTGCATCTTGTTTTGCAGGACTTTCATGGATGGTTATGAGCTGGTTGAAGGGCAAGCCAGGAAGCCTCGGGATAGCAAGTGGGATCATAGCCGGACTGGCATCAATCACTCCAGCAGCGGGATTTGTGGGCACAGAGGGAGCGATAATCATAGGAATCATAGCGGGAATAATATGTTTCATAGCACTTGACTTCAGAATCAGAAAGGGTATAGATGAGAGCCTGGATGCATGGGCGATTCACGGTATTGGAGGAGCTTTTGGAAGTCTCGCTGTTGGATTCCTGGCGGATCCTTCCATAGGTGGATATTCAGGGGTTATTTACGGAAATTCCGGGCTTTTTGTATCACAGATCATTGCGGTCGTGGTCACAATTATCTATGCATTTGCGGTGACATTCGCAATAGCAAAGATCGTCAATTACGCCATTCCTCTCAGAGTCAGTGCCGAGGAGGAGTACGTGGGACTTGATATTTCCCAGCACGGTGAGGTGGGATACGTATGAAGATGATCATTGCGATAATTCGTCCGGAGAAGTTTGAGGCAGTGGAGGACGCTCTTGCGGAGAAGGGGTGTATTGCCATGACTGTCACAGAGGTAAAGGGCAGAGGAGAGCAGAAGGGAATAAAACTTCAGTACAGAGGGAGCTTTGTCGAGGTGGATCTGCTTCATAAGATCAAGATGGAGATTGTCGTTGAGGATGAGATGGTTGATGAGGTTGTGGAGACCATATGCAGAAATGCGAGAACGGGTAAATTCGGAGATGGGAGGATTTTTGTTGTTCCGGTGGAGAAATCGGTGAGGATCAGAACAGGAGAGGTGGTAAACGGGGAGAACTGATTTCCTTTTTACATTCAATAAATTATTTCTCCATTTTTTCATAACTCTCAAATCAATAATTCTGTCTCCATTCAGACCAGTCTTTCTTATGTTTAATCCTGAACATCTGAAGTTACATGCTTAATCCCCATCACAATATTTATCCAAGTTTGATCTGATGCCATGCATCTTCCTTTCCTCCTTTTTTCTTTTATTGTACTGAGTTATGAAAGAAGGTTTCCCGATCAGTTCTTAATCAATTCCTTTATCTCAATCCATTAGTGATAATGTCATGATCGATGAGTTTATGCAAAATTTCAAGTCAAGGATTTAAATTGTAATCACACCATGAATACCTTCAATGTTGTTTAACTTTCAATCCATTAAAGTTATCCTCACGCGAACTTGAGCCTTGCGATTCCTTTTGCAGGATTGTAAACCGCCACATAACCAGGCATGGGATTCAGGTTCATCTTCTTCTGATAACTCGTCTGTGATTGCCATGTCCCGGAATTTATGGTTAAAACACCTCTGTAAACACCATAACCGAAGGTATGAACATGACCCGAATGAAGAACGTGGGGAACATCCTCTATAACAAGATAGTCCTCCTTCTCGGGAGCGAGGAGAGATCTACCACCATAAACAGGAGCCAGATGCCTTTTCCGGAGAAGCTCATACATTGCCAGATGGGGTTTTGAATAGTCCACAGAAGGCAGCATTGTCATGAGGTCGTCGAGGGACCTTCCATGATACATCTCAATTTTCAGTCCCGATATGTCCAGCAGACACGGATTTCCAACGAACTCAACATTACGGGAAAAAAGAGACTTTATCTCGGATGGAAGGGCTGGTTGGGGTTCGGCCTGTCTGACCGCATCATGATTTCCGGGAGAGAGAACTATTTTTATTCTATCAGGTAGTCTCTCAAGCTCCTCCGCAGCCTTCTCATACTGCTCATATACATCAACAATGAGTAAATCCTGATCCTGACCCGGGTAAACTCCCACTCCATCAACTATATCTCCCGCAATGAGAACGTACTTCACGCTTTCAGCCAGTTCCTGTAGTTTTTCTTTTTTCATCTCCATATTCAACCAGGAAACGAACCTATCCCAGACATCCTGAAGAAACTCTTTGCTACCGAAGTGGATATCGGAGGTGAAGACTATTCCCACATCTTTCCTCACACTCTCTCTGCCATTCGCAGGTATATCCGGGAAAATTATGTTCTCGATTATGAAAAGGCCATCTCGCGTAAGATTGCCAGACACACCAACAACCTCATCCGGAACCAGTGTTGCACATTGATTGAAGGCGGGAGAGCCCTTTATGGCTATTCCTGTAATCCTGCCGGTGGGATCCTCAAATTCAATCAGTCTGTGTCCCGAAGAACTCTCCCTTATCTCGGAGATCATGGCAACTATCTGAACCTTTCTCCCATCCGGCATCCTCCTGACATGCTGTACAGGCAGACCTGATATTCTCGTTTTCAGAATATTTCTTATCTTTGAATATCTGGAATTGAAAACCTGAACAAAATCATCTATATTTCCCTCACACCTGGAATTACCGGATATGTCCTTGAGGATTCTGAACGACTCCTCCCGTCCTGAATCAATAATGCCGATAACATCCTCATACCTTATCACCGGACTGGTTACGGAAGAGCATATTTTATCAACCACCTCATCCACATTTCGGACTGATGTCAGTGCTTTCAGAGCTCCAGGATGTACACTGTAGCCCTCTTTTGCGAACCTGCTTATGATGTGTTTTATGGCTGTCTGATCCTGCATTTTACCACCATTTTTCTAAAATTATAAATACTCCACCCGAACATCAGGTTTCGTGGCCATGAACCAGACAATCAAGGATATCATAACCTCCCTTGTTGCAGTGGCGATAATTCTGATGGTTGGTGTTGCCGTAACAGGTGCCTGGCCCTTCATGGTTGCGGTCAAATCTAAAAGCATGGATCCACATATAAAGATAGGGGATGTTGTGATACTTATCGGAAAGAGCAGAACACACATCGTTACATATGTGGAGGGTAAAAGGCAGGGGTACAGAAGTTTTGGGGATTACGGGGATGTGATAGTTTACAGGCCTGATGGAAGAAAGGATGTTGTTCCCGTAATCCACAGGGCCCTCTACTGGATAAACAGGGGCGATCCAATGCCCAACGGCAGGCCTGCTCCCAATTCCGGATATATCACCAAGGGAGATGCAAACACACAACCGGATCAGCCTCTCATTTCCCGTCCTGTCAAACCCGAATGGATAATAGGGGTCGCCAAATTCAGAATCCCCTACATCGGGTATGTAAGGCTCATCTTTTCACACCTGTGATGTTATACTATCGAGCTTTGCCTGGTACTGGAGATCAACCTTCGAGAGGGATCTCAATCTGAAATCTTCAAGAACCACACTGGCCACAACATTTCTCTGAACATTCAGTGTTATCTCCCTCGTTCTTCCATATCTCCCTTTGCTGACAATAACGGTATTGACAATTCCAAGGAGATCCAGCTCTGAAATCAGATCACTTATTCTCCTCTGTGTGAGAATATCCATACCAACCCTTCTGCACAGCTGTCTGTATACATCGTAAACCTCACCCGTCGTAAACTCCCTTGAACCTCTCCTCGAAAGCAGAACCATACCGAACAGTACGAGTTTTGACTGGGTTGGAAGAGTTCTTATCACCTCCACTACGTGATCATTCTCAATTTTTTCAATGGCCATCCTCACATGCCTTGCCTCAACAATTTCCGAATTTTCCTTCTCGGCAATCTCCCCCGAGACCCTCAATAGATCCAGGGCCTTTCTTGCATCTCCGTGCTCCTGAGCAGCAAGAGCAGAGCAGAGAGGTATGACATTATCATCAAGAACACCATCATAAAATGCAATCTCCGCTCTCTGGGCCAGAATATCCCGGAGCTGATTTGCATCATAGGGAGGGAATACAAGCTCCTCTTCACCGAGAGAGCTTCTAACTCTCGGATCCAGATACTCCGTAAATCTCACGTCATTCGAAATTCCTATGAGGCTCACCCTCGCCCTGTCAAGTTCGGAATTAATACGAGATAGATTGTATAGTATCTCATCACCCTTCCTCACAAGTTTATCAATCTCATCAAGAACTATTATCAGAGTTTGATCTTTTGAATCTATGGCCATTCTAAACTCTGAATAGACCTGATCCGTCGGCCATCCTGTCATGGGTATGTTCCTGTCAAACATCCTTGCAAGGGTGGCCAGAACCCTGTACTGCGTATCGATTATCTCACAGTTGATGTAGCATACATAACAGGGTATGTTGAGTCTCTCACCTGTCTTTTCGAGTTCTCTCCCCACAAACCTTACAGTTGCAGTCTTACCGGTACCTGTTTTCCCATATATCATGACATTGGAGGGGGTCTCTCCTTTCAAAGCCGAAACAAGAATGGATGCAAGACTTTCAATCTGTTCATTCCTGTGAGGGAGGTTTTCTGGTGTATAGGAATGTCTCAGAACCTCTTTGTTCTTAAAAATCCTGCTTGAAGCCAGCATTTTCTCAAAAAATCCTGTAACGTCCATCATCCATACCTCCGGAGTACTTCAAGATAAGAGATTAGCATCTTTATTATCTGTTTTGGTAACACATCCAACCTCCCCTTCATTTCATGTGGAGCTGTTGAATATCGTCTGATTCTCAATTATTATGATTGAAAATATCCAGTTGTAGTGTTCTGATTTTTATATTATATATACCTTACTATTTATTTTTATCTATAATTTTATTTTATTCAATCAATTAAAAAGTTAGGGCAATAGATCTCTTTTGAAACTCCACCTGAAATAATGGGGTGGTGTGGAGAGAAATCAAAATTGTTATCTTTATTGCATAACAACTTTGTCAGGATGAGGTTAGCTCTAATCCAGATGGACATCAAAACCGGAGATCCAGTTACAAATTTGCCACGAGCACGCGATCTCATAAAATACTGTGTTGATCTCAATCCTGATAT
>WAJW01000044.1 GCA_015523685.1 Archaeoglobaceae archaeon | reverse complement strand
TGGGTAAGAATAAAAAAGTAAGGGATTTGGAGCTGGATGGAATAATTATAATTGATGCTGACGAAAGTATCGTAGAGGCTTTGTACAGAATGGCTGAAAATGAAGTTGAAGCTCTTCTTGTTATCGATAATTATAAGCCAATGGGGATTATTACCAGACAAAAAATATTAAAAGATTTTCTAGATGAGGGAGAAATATGAGTGAAGAAGTTAAAGAAGCCATCTCTGGTTACGAGACTGAATATAATAGATTGAGGGAATTGTATGAGCATATTTATCAGGTGTTAAATGATTGGGTGTATGGGGTCCAGAAAGTTGCAATGGAAGATGGTGAAAAAATACTGAGGAAAACGGAGAAAATAGGCGTAACTCACTGGATTAAAGATACTCTTAAACTGAATCTTGAGAAAGTCAATGATCCTTATGAAGCCATTGGGAAATACCTTGAAATATCAGATAAAAAAGGTTTATTGAAGAAAGACCAGTGTCAGCTCGAGAGGAATGGAGAAAAAATATCGATATCCATCACAGGATGGTGTGTGTACCAGAAGGCGTGTCAGGATCTTCTTGATGAGGGGTCAACCCCCATATGTTCAAGAACAATACCATTCCTTGTATCCATGGAACTGACAATGGGTGAAAAAGTTGCCGAACAGTACAGGTGTGAGGCAATCGAGATTAATCCCGGAACAAAGTGTAAAATAGAAATAATACCTGTCTGGTGGTTGTCTTCCGAATCCAAATCCAGATAGATTAATACTAAATGATTGCATATTTTTTGAAAGAAAGTCTAATCGAGATCAGATTGGAAACACACCAAAAATGTAATATGAGATGCAATCATACAAATAATATGGTGTTATAATGCCACTCTGGAAAAGAGCAGATGTTTATAGCTGTAGTGATCTGGATCAGATACTTGTTAATAAAATTGCAGAACGATTTGAAAACATGGTCTCAAAACTTCAATCGGAGGAAAAAATTCTTGGAGAGTATGGTAGACCAACTCTTGGTCAGTTTGTGTCCATCCATTCTCTACAGGCCAAACTAATTCCTACTCTTTTGCTAACTCCAGGTATGGAAGTTGCTCTGTATCAGGCAGGATTATGCTGGGGTAGAGCAGCAGGAGAAGTTATGATCAAGAATTTTAACATAAGAAATGTAGAAGAGTTTGTCGAATATGGGGGAATGGTCTCTAAAAAGTTGGGGTTGCAAATTCCAGAGCTCATAGAAATAAATGAATTTAATGGAAATATCAAATCTGTTAATATTAGGTTATACGAATGTTCCGATTGTTTCGGAGTTCCAATAGTAAATATGCCTATTTGTTATTTTGAAACTGGAAAATGGGCAGGTGGTATGGAGGTCTTACTTCAAAAGCCAATGGAAGGAATTGAAAAAAAATGCCCTGGATTAGGAGACGATTTCTGTGAGATAGAGATCAAAGAAAGACAATATTGATGCAAAATCCAAGAAAAATAAAAATATTTTGATTTACCTATAGAATTTCTTTTTCAACCTCCTTAAAATTATAGCCATACCAAGCCTCAGAAAGTTTACGATATCTTTTCCATCCATCATTATAACAAAGTCCCATCCTACAGGCTGGATTTTTCCTCCAGAAATGAAGGCAACTTTTGAGAGTTCAGAAGAGTTTCTGACTTCTTTCAGGGCTGATTCAGGCATCTTTTCAATGGCCTCTTCATCTGAAATCACCTTCAGCATGGTTGAGTCTATCTCCACAACCCTTCTGCCAAGTCCCTTTGACCACAGCTTCATTGTATATCATCTCTCCCTTTTTACAGGTATTCCTCATACATGATTTCGGGAACGGATTCTTCCTCCTCCCAGTAGTTCCACAGTATGAGGTGAAGGTACATGTCAGCAAGGCTCAGATACCTTTTCGTGGCCGGGTCTTCGGCTTTTCCCATAATATCCATGAGTTCACTCCTTATTTTTTTGATTTTTGCTGTGATCTCTTCCATATCATCACCTCTCACTTCTTCCTGTGATCAAAGAATTTTTTCGATTTCTGCTCATACCTGGGTAAGGTTCCGGGATTAACGACTTCCACATCTATTCCGATCTTGAGTGCATCCCTCACTGCTGTTTTTATTCTGTTTTCAAGATCTGGATAATCCTCCTTTTTGAGACCCTCCCCGGCCTCTATTTTGAGAAGTAATCTGTCCGAACCCTTCTCTCTGTAAACGTGAACCTCATAATAGGGGGTGGCACCTTCCACTGCCGTTGCAACATTCTCGAGTGCTGTTAAGTACACATTAACTCCCTTAACAATTATCATATGGTCCGTTCTCCCCAGCACACCTCCCTTAAGAAATGTCCAGGTGCAGTCCGTTTCGTGTGGCGCCTCTCTGTAATATTCCACAATGTCGTGAGATCTGTATTTTATCATCGGCTGAATGCTCTGGGCAAAGCTGACTATAACGTGCTCCCCCTTTACACCATCCTCAGATTCCAGGCCCGGGCCTGCCAGAGCCTCCCCGGTTTCCGGATCTGCAACAAATGTGAATGTGTGGGGTTCGCAAACATGCACACCTCCGCTGTTCAGATCCATTTCGGGGCACATGGCATTCACCTCGCCTATTCCATAGAGCTCCCATGGAGTTGCCCCCCACAGTTCCTCTATTTTCTTTCTTGTGGATGGAACATTAGCTCCCGGTTCTCCAGCATGAACAGTGAGCTTAACTCCAGCTTCTCTGAGATCAACACCCATCTCAAGGGCCTTTTCACCCATGTAGATGGCGTATGTTGGAGTCAGGACAACTGCATCAGGCTTGAGCTGGAGTATTTCCTTAATTCTCTGCTCGGTGCTCAATCCTCCTCCACTTCTGATGGTTCCTCCGAGCAATCGCACACCCCAGTAACAGCTCCAGAATCCGATAAAGGTTCCAAATGGGAAGGCAAAGTAGAAGAGATCTCCGGGGTTCATGCCACATCTCCACAGACCGTATGTCCATCCCTCTCCATACTGAAGGGTATCAAAGTAGGACAGTCCTATCTGGAATGGAACCCCAGTTGTTCCTGAGGTCTGAAATCTGTAAAGACAGTTCTCTGTTGAAAGTGCAATGAGATCTCCGAATGGTCCTGTTTCTCTCTGCTGGTAGGGTTCCATGGCATTCTCTCCACGCTTATCAGTGTATGGGATTCTTTCATAGAAATCATCCCAGGTCTTAATATCTTCTGCCCTTATTCCTGCCTTTTTGTATAGATCGTGATAGTATCTTGACCGCTCCATGGCAAATTTAATCAGTCTTCGCAATCTTTTTAGTTGAAGTTCCTCTATTCTGTTTCTTGGCAGTGTTTCAGAAAACCTGTTCCAGTTCCGAGACATAAAAATCGGATAACTGTAACAATTTATAATTTTTTCTATGTTCTTGTAACTCAAAAATTTTATTAATATTTATTAATTTCTTTCATCCAAAAAGGTGATAATGTGTCGATTCCGAATGGATATCATAACAGAATTGGAAGGGTTGATCTTGATGAACGTAAGGTGAGTTATGAGGAACTGGATGAAAATGACGTCCTGAAGTACATCGGGGGGAGAGGCCTCGGGGCGAGATTTGTCGCAGACAAAAGCCCGAAAATTGATCCCTTGTCCCCTGATAACGTCCTCTGTTTTATGACAGGTCCTCTGAATGGATCCAGAATGCCAATGAGCAACAGACTTTGCATATCCGGAAAATCACCTCTTACAGGCACGATTTTTGACTCCCATCAGGGTGGATGGACTGGCCCCAGATTGAAATGGGCCGGGCTCGATGGGTTGATTATTGAAGGTAGGAGCGAAAGCCCCGTGTATCTGTATGTTGAGGATGGGAAGATTGAGATAAAATCAGCTTCTTCACTCTGGGGCAAAACGGTGAGTGAGACATCAAGGGCACTGAAAGAAAAGTACGGGGGAAAAGGTGTAAGTGTTATTGCCATAGGTCCAGCCGGAGAGAATCTGGTTAAATTTGCGTGCATTGTGAGTGACAACTATCGAGTTGCAGGAAGAGGAGGAGCGGGTTGTATTGCTGGTTACAAAAGATTGAAGGCAATGGTTATAAAATCATCTTCCGGAAATGCTCCAGAACCTGCAGATGGGGAGTTGTTTGAAAGGGCTGTAAAAGCGGTGATGGACCGGATAAGGGAGAGCAGAATAACCTCCCCGGGAAAGGGAAGTCTGAGTGTCTATGGCACCTCGGCAAATGTCACATTCATAAATGCAATTGGAGCGTTTCCCGTCAGAAATGCAAGGGAAACTCATGATGAAAACGCAGAAAAAATAAGCGGTAAGGTCCTCAGAGATACCATTCTGGCCGACACATCAACATGCTATGCATGTCCGGTCAGATGCAAGCGAGTGTACAGGGTGACCGGAAAATATGCCACAGAAGGTGAAAGCCTTGAGTATGAGACCATATGGAGCATAGGGGCAAACTGTGGTTTGTTTGACCTGAAACCAATCGCCAGGATCAACTCTCTCTGCAATGAATACGGAATGGATACGATTGAGATGGGAAATTGCATGAGCGTTGCCATGGAAGCGTCGGAGAAAGGTCTGATCGGGGAGAAGATAGAATGGGGAGATGCAGACAAAATGATTGAACTGGTGATGAACACTGCCATGAGGAAAGGTATGGGAGATGTTCTTGCAGAGGGCTGTGCTGAATCCGCTGAGGTTTTTGGTGATCCGGAAATTGCCAATCAGGTCAAGGGAATGGGAATGCCTGCGTACGATCCAAGGGGAATGAAAGGTATGGGTCTTGCTTATGCAACATCAAACAGAGGAGCATGCCATCTGAGGGCATGGAGTGGAGCAAGTGAGCTCATGGGGTATCCTGAGAAGACCGATCCACTTGAGGAAAGCGGGAAAGGAAAGCTCATAGCATTTCTTCAGGACTTTTACGCTCTGATTGACAGTCTTGATGTGTGCAAGATGGGCTCCTATGCTCCTCTTGATGTGGGAATGTATCTGTCTGGCTACAACGCCATGACTGGACTTGAGCTCGGTGAAGAGGAGTTTTTGAAGATAGGAGAGAGAATATACAATCTCGAGAGGCATTATAATAATGTGGCCGGATTTGATGGAAGTGACGATGTTCTGCCCGGGAGATTTCTTAAAAAACCTTCAGATGGCAGGGTTTGCAACCTCGAAATAATGAAAGAGGAATATTACAGGATAAGGGGATGGAAGGATGGAGTTGTTCCTGAGGATAAGTTGAGAGAACTCGGTATAGATAGGTTGATATGAGAAAACTCTATTAACAGCAAAAATCGGATTATCTATTGCAGAACATGACAGATTGGATGTACTAGCAACACATTTGGTGCAAAAGTACTGGGTAATTTAATAAAGCAGTAGAGTTTTATTGAAATGTTCTCCTAAAAAGATTTAATCAGTAATATTCCATTTACCTAATGGACAGAACTGTAATAAATTGCCATAGAAAAATCAAAAGTCTTAAATAATGAATAATGGTCAAAACCAAATAGGGTGAATAATAGTGACCGCGGAATTTGATGCTGTTGTTGTTGGAGCGGGGCATAATGGGCTGATACTCGGAGCATATCTTGCAAAATCAGGCTTATCCGTTCTGGTGTGCGAGAACAGGTGGGAGGTTGGGGGGTCGATGGATACACGGGAGCTTTTTCCCGGCTTCAAATTCAATCTTCATGCCACATACAATGTTGTTCACGGTCTGAATCCTCCTGTCTATAGAGACCTCGAACTGGAAAAATTCGGATTGAGATGGAAACCATGCACTGGATGGGGTGTGGTATTCGGCGATAACAGGGCTCTGTTTTACTATCCTGAATTGAAACACACTCTGAAGCTTGTTGAGAGGTTTTCTCAGAATGACGCCCGCCTCATTGAGCGATTGTTTTCAAAAGAGAACATTGAAAAATACTATCAGCTTGCCAGAACACTTTTCTATACCGCTCCTCACGAGCTTGAAAATCCTGCCAGCGAGGCAGGGAGAATATACAAGACAACAGAAGGTTATGAGAGATTTCCCTTTGACAGCACGATGATGGAAGCTGCAGAAGAGAACTTTGAAAGTCCAGAAGTGCAGACATGGCTCATGAGGATTGTTGAGGCTTCAATGATGGAACCTTCTGAATCCTCAGCATGGACTCTGATGTGGATAAACAGTCTCTACCTGAATCTTGGCATTGCGGTTGGCGGAACCCATTCCATCGCTCACGTTCTGGCAAGGGTCATACAGTATTACGGTGGGATGATTATAGAACGCGATCCTGCTGTCGAAATCCTGATAGAAAACGAGAGGGCGGTTGGTGTGAGACTTAAAAGCGGGAAAACCGTGAGGGCGAGAAAACTTGTTGCAAGCAACCTGAATCCATCTCTCACCCTTGAGCTCATCGGGGAAGAGAACGTGCCCTCTGAGATTGTGAAGAAAGTGAAAAACTACAGATACAGGTACACCTCCCACGGGAGCATAGCCATAGCTTTGAAAAGGAAGCCGAGCTGGAAGGCCTCTGAATTCACCCAGGATGTGAACTCCGCCATGGGCCTCAGCATTGGATGGGAATCGCCGGAGAATTTTGTGAGGATGTACGAGGCACACAGGAAAGGAGAGATATATAAGGATGACAACGGGTTCATGGCAATAGAGGCCGTGTCGTTCCTCAATGAAGTAGAGCCCACTCTTGCTCCACCGGGTTACCATGTTATAACCCCTGCATGGCCATATTTCCCCAATACAAGATATGCGGGAGAGAAATTCATTGAATATATGGAAAATAACAGACAGGAGCTTCTGGAATGGGCTATTGAGTCGATTATGGATAAAATGCAGGATATGAAGCGGGATGATATAATCGGTGCAACGATATATCTCCCGACGGATGTTGAAAAGAAGAACCCCAACATGTATGGAGGTGACATAAACGTTGGAACCTTCGAGGGACAGTCCATGTGGCACAGGCCATTTCCAGAATGGGGAAAGTACAGGGCATATCCTGTTGAGAACCTGTATTTATGTGGTCCGAGCTCTCATTCCGGTGGTGGAATAAAGTTCTCAAACGGATATCTGTGTTACAAGACCATAAAGCACGACCTCGGTCTGGGAGGGGTCTGAAATGAACTCTCCGGATGTGATAATAATCGGTGGAGGGCCAAATGGTCTTACCTCAGGAGCCTATCTGGCAAAAGCAGGGTTAGACGTTCTCCTTCTCGAAAGCCGGCATGAGATTGGAGGTGGGCTTGCGGGAGAGGAAGTCACAACTACGGGGCTGATACACAACCCCCACGCCCTTTACTTCCTTCTCGTTGATTATGCTCCTCCATATTTCGATTTCAATCAGGAACTTGCTCCGTTTATAAAGCATATTTATCCTGAAGTGCAGATCAGTATGGTGAGGAGTGATGGGAAAAGCCTGACACTGTTCAGTGATCCGGAAAAAACAGCAAAATCAATAGAGAAATTCTCCAGGAGTGATTCAGAGACCTACAGAAAAATGTACGGGGAGTATCTCAAAATTGTTGAGGACATAATAATACCATACACATTTGCCCCTCCAATTCCTCCGGTGGAACAAATGGATCTTCTGAGTAAAACAGAGACGGGACAGAATTTCACCGAAATAACGGAGATGACTCCTCGAGAAATTGTTGAGGAGAATTTTGAGGATGAGCTGGTCAAAGCCCTCTTTTTATACGTGGGCACACACCCGATCCTCAGATACGATGAGCCTCTTGGATACCTCTTTCCTCTCTATTTCATAGTATCTCACAGGATGAGAATTGTTGAGGGAGGAACCCACAGACTCGCCTCTGCCCTTGCAAAGATAATAATAAGGAATGGGGGCATGATACACGAGGCTTCAGAAGTGGCGGAGATTATCGTTGAAGATGGAGTGGCAAAGGGTGTCAGGCTGAAGGATGGCAGAAAAATTATGGCGAAAAAGGCAATCCTGAGCACAGTGGATCCACCTCAAACCTTCCTGAAACTCATTGGTGAGGATAAGATCGATATGGATCTTTCAAACATAAAAAACTGGGAGTGGGAGGAGTTCTCCTTTTTCTCCGTTCATGCGGATCTGACCGAACCACCGGTTTACAGAAGCGATAGTTCAGACCCGAACAGGGCGTTGATAACCCTGATCGGATATGACTCTTCTGAAGAGTATATAACAGAAATGGATGCTGTCCTGCAGGGGAGATTCCCGGAAAGGCCTGCATGTGAGGTAACATGCCCCACTGTTTTTGATCCCACTCAGGCATACGGTCAGCCCGGAATGCATACGCTCAGGATAACTTCCTATGCTCCATTTGAGCTTGATGGAGATGCGGAAAAGTGGGACACGTTCAAAAACGAGGCTATGGACAGATGCCTTTCAGTACTGAAGGACTATACGGAAAACATGAACCAAGATTCCATAAGATACAGCTATCCCCAATCCCCCCTTGACATAGAGAGAAGGATCCCGAGCATGGTTAAAGGTTCGATAAAGCATGGAGCATACATTCCATTCCAGATGGGATACATGAGGCCAAACACAGAATGCTCGGGTTACAGAACGCCCATTAAAAACCTTTACGTTGGAGGTGCAGGTGTTTATCCGGGAGGATGGGTGAGCTTTGGACCGGGATACAATTCTGCAAATGCAATCCTTGAGGATCTGGGTGTTGAAAAATGGTTTTCTGAGCCTGAATTTATTAAAAGGGCAAAGGAAAATGGTTATCTTTAAAAAAGAGGTGATAAGATGGTAAGAGGAATTCCCTTCGAGGATCTTGAAATTGGAAGAAAATTTGTAACCAAAAGGAGAACCATAAGGGAGAGTGACTGTTACACCTTTGTTCATGTTACGGGGCTTACTGAGCCTCTCTTTTACGATGAGGGGTTTGTCATGAAACTATGGGGAAAGAGGATAATTCCCGGAACACTCACCCTTTCTGTAGCCCTTGGTCTTGTCGTTCAGGAAGAGATTTTCGCTGATTATGCCCGTGCATTGCTGGGTTTTGATGATGTGAGATTCACATCCCCGGTGGAAATAGGCGATACCCTTTATGTTGAATTTGAGGTTTATGATAAGAAAGACAAGGCAAGTCTTCCCGGAGGAATCGTTACATTGAAAAATACCGTGAAAAAAATCTCCAGAGACGGAGATGTTGTTGTTGCCAGATTCCTGTCACATCACATGACAGGAAGGAAGAGTGGATGATGATGAGAGCAGCAGTATTAAAAGGTCCCGAAAATATAGAGATTGAAGACGTGGAAATCGAAAATCCGAGAGATAATGAAGTTCTGGTTAAAATAGAGTATGCAGGAGTGTGTGCTTCTGATTTAGATCCCTTTCTTCATCCTCTACCTGAAACTCTTCCCATGGTTCTGGGCCATGAAGGTAGCGGTGTGGTTGAAAAAGTTGGAGAAAACGTAAGAAATCTTACACCAGGTGATAAAGTAATTCTTTTTGCATGGAGTTCGTGTGGTAAATGTTATCACTGTAATCAGGGAAAGGAATATGTCTGCACACGGGCAATGAGATCCGCTTTTAGTGGTGAGATGCTGGATGGAACCAAAAGAATAAGGTCAAAAAACGGTCTTTCTATAGGATCATTTTTTTCTCAGGGCTCTTTCGCAGAAAAAGCTATCGTAAACGAACGTGCAGTTGTGAGGGTTAATGAAAAAGCTCCATTGTCCATATTGTCACCCCTGGGATGTGGATTCTCAACCGGAATCGGAGCGGTTTTCAATGTTGCCAAGGTTGAACCGGGTTCTACCGTGGCGGTTTTTGGATGTGGTGGTGTTGGATTAAGTGCTATTGCTGCAGCATCATCAATCGGAACAGAGATCATTGCGGTAGATATAAATGATGATGCCCTGAAAAAAGCTGAAAAAGTTGGGGCAGAACATACTGTGAATCCTAATGAAAGTGATCCAGTTAAATACATAAGGGATCTAACAAAAGAGAAAAAAGGTGCTGACTATTCATTTGATTTTGTGGGTCTTCCAAAAACATTGAATCAGGCTTTGAAATCCACAACATTTGGTGGAAGTGTGGTACTGACAGGTGTCTCTCCTCCAGGTACAAAAGCTGAGCTGGATATGATTTCAATCCTCTGGGGGAGAAAGATAATAGGGAATGTGGAAGGTTACGTTCGACCAAAAATAGATATCCCTAGATATGTTGATATGTATATGAGAGGAGTTTTAAATCTTGATCCAATAGTAGCAAAGGTATATTCCGATCTTAATGATGTCAAGAAAGCCCTTGAGGCCATTAAAAATAATAAAGTAGTTGGGAAACAGGTAATAAAAATTGCATAACATAAAATTGACATTATAATCTCTATTAAAAAAATCACTTCTCAGATCTCTGTAATACCTTCTTTTCTTTAAAACGCATTACAACGACCATCCCTACTAAAGGTACGTTCAGGGCTGGGAATTTCAGTATAGACCTCTTGGGATAGCGGTGTGATCTCCTTAAACCAAATGATTTTGCGAGTTTGAACACATTGTCAACTCTCGTTTGCAAGCAGTAAATCTGTGATTTATAACATCTTCAATGGGAGACCTAATAGCTTTGAGTTCTGACAATTTCCGCAACAACTTCTGTTGCTAGGTTTACTGGCCTGTAAATTGTAACTATTTGCTCGCTTTTCTTGAATCAAAAATCTTAAGTATATTTGCCAATAACTGCCATCTGGAGTCTGTTTGGCAGACAACAAGTGATATCTCCACGTTTTCACCCGGAGGAGGCTTATACCTCGTTCTACGCAGATTTTATTTTTTATTGTTTTTCCAGAGATTAGGGTCATATGATAAATATTTTTTCATATATAGTTACAATGATATGGTTGTTTCCGGTATAGGGGAATTAAGAGTTGAGATTTAGGCGGTAGTTTGGAAAGGATCTTAAAAAATTACTTATAAAGTAAATTCCTCAACCCCAGAAAGATTACAAAGAAGTAACTTTTACTGCATCCTTTGTGTGCATGTAAGTCTTATTGGCATAAAGGTTGTTCTTTATAGCATCGAAGGCAAGTTCAACATCCTCTTTCCCTTTGACAAGATTGAAGATCTCTGTTCTATTTTATCTATGTTTGAGAGTAGTCCAATAACATCAGCAATCTTCTCTATTTCCTCAAATTCTTTTATTGTTATCCTTTCTTGTTTCACTCTTCTTACCAATGCTGTTTCCCCTTCACTACGAGGTGGGGATCATAAAAGAGCTAAAGAACATAATCATTTTTATTCTCCTGATCTTTCGTCCCCTGTATGTAAAGGGCTTTCTCATCTATGAGATTTGAGTTCTTCTCAGCATCCCTAATAAAATTAGTAAGCAAGTATTCCATTGGCGTATTCAAATACCTCACTTTTTGATTTTGAACTTTGTGTTTTTGGAATAAATGCGAATTCCTGAGTTATTGATCCCAAACAAGTTGCCATTTCTGACCTTCTTTTTCATGAAACACAAAAACAAAGTACCTTGATTAAAATTGTATTCAAAGTTATGAAATTAATGCAGAGCTTCTCATATAGAGCAATATATAGCTTTCTTTTATACTTATTATAATGGTATATTTAGCCTTACATCTAAGGCATTTTATTAAAAGTATTGCACTGTTATTATCTTCTAGATCCCCTATTTGAATTGGAAATTTACCACAACCCTTACATGTAGGTACGTCATCGACAATTCTTATAACATAAATTCTGAAATTCCAAGCTCTTCTAATTTTCTAGTTGTAGGGACTCCATTTTCATCCCATCCTCTTTCCAAATAGTACCTATTCAACAATTTATTGAATTCATGGCGAGAATATTTTTCCACATGGAAATTTCCTTTCAGATCTTCTTCGTAAACCCTGTCTGGAAGTGAATCGTCTTTCTTTGTCCATCCTTCTCTTATATTGTAAAGTTTAATCATATTCCAGATCCTTTCTCCGGTTCTTATCATTTCATCTATCGTATAATCGAATCCTGTAACTAAGTTGAGGAGAGTTAAAAGCTGTTCCTTATTTATCGAAAGTGCGTATAATTTGCACATCCCTGAAGCCTCAACAGTCATATAAACATTTTCCAGATCTACAAGAACCTTGGCTTTTTCTGGATCTGTTGATTGAGGATCTAACATAGAGGGCACGAGATTTTGAGATAATCCCCCATCAGAAATGTTCATTATTGAGGTAACGTGACATGCACCTCTTAATGACGTTGCATAAGCAAGTCCGATCCCTTTCATAGCTCTTGGTTCATATGCAGGCATTTCCAAGCCTTTAACCTGCATTGCAATTTTTGTTGCCTCATTTCCAATTTTTTCGGCAAACTTCTTTGTTCCTTCTGCAAGGAGATCTCCAATATCCTCACGTTTGGCAATTTTTTTGATGAGTTCAGGTATAGCTTTTTTATCGCCAAATTTTATTTCGTAGTCCATCAATCTCCTTTCAGAACATTCCATGGCAAAGGCCAATGTGACTCCAGTGGAAATTGTGTCCATTCCATATTCATTACAGAGTTCATTTGCCAGACAAACAATATCAATTGAATCATTATCACATAGGTTACCAAGTTGAGAAACCGTCTCATATTCTGGACCTTCTATGATTTCAATAGCTTCTTTTCCAGAAACTATGTTCTGGAGAGCATTTTTGTCTAGTCGTGTTATCCTTGAACACGAGACAGGACAACCAAAGCAGGCCGAAGTTTTTATCAGTCTTTCTTTAGCAAGAGTCTCTCCATCAAGTTTCTCTGCACCGTGGAAAGTTCCATACTGGAAATTTCTTGTAGGCAATCCACCAAGTGCGTCGATATATCCAAGAATTCCATCTGTTCCATATTTTTTTAAAGTAATCGCCATACTCTCATACTGATAAACATATTTTATTTCTTTCAGATATTTTTCAAGCCCTTCTACATCATTGACTTGAATATCACCGGTTCCTTCCACCGCAATAGCCTTGAGATTTTTAGATCCCATGACCGCTCCTGTTCCACATCTGCCAGCTGCTCGTGATTCATCATTAATTACTGAAGCAAACTTTACTCTGTTCTCACCCGCTGGCCCTATTGAGCAGACCCTTTTCTCTTCTCCTTCCAGTTTTTTTATGGCATTTTCTGTTTCTTTGACCGTTTTCCCCCATAAATCTTCTGCAGATTTAATTTCAACTTTTGAGTCTTCAATTAAAATATAGACAGGATTTTCCGATCTCCCCGTTATAATTATTCCATCATATCCGCATTGTTTTAGTTCAGGACCAAAATGACCTCCAGAGCTTGACCATGCAAACATACCCGTAAGGGGGGATTTTGTACATACTACATATCTCCCAGATGATGGGACTCTCGTTCCTGTTAACGGGCCTGTCATGAACATTAATGGGTTTTGGGGAGCAAAGGGGTCCATCCTTTTCTTTGTATTTGTCAAATAATAGAAAACAGCAAATCCTGGACCCCCTAGGAATTTTCTGGTAAACTCCTCTCCAATTTTTTGAATCCCTGACTTACCTGTTGAGAGATCTATTTTAAGTATATGGTTCTTATATCCACCCATCTTAATCCTCCCAATGAATAAAGAAAAATGGTATCAATTTACTCGGGCCAAGTGAGTTCTTTCAACCAGTTTACAAATTTCTCCTCACCCATCAGGAAATACGCTCTCATCGAAGGTGGCATTGGATAAACATCAAGTCGTCTTGGTTTATCGTGATATGCCTGAAATGTCAGTTTACATCCTTCCTTGACCTCCTCTATTGAATCAGGGGCTTCTTTTTCATCCCACCCAATTTCCTCACACCTCTTAACGAAAATTTGAATTTTCTGAGCAAAAAGAAATAATCTGTAGCTATCATCAGGTTTCTCAATCTGATCTTCAACAGAATTTAGTGCGTCTTTGATACCTTCCTCAATAGTTTTTCCTTCAAATGAGTTTTTTAGTTCATCAGTTATTTTTAGCTTTGTAAATGAATTTACTATCCCATTTGTAAACCAGTTGTAATATGCTGAGACCACTCGATTTTCATCATCCAGCCAAACTGGAATTAACACAG
>WAJW01000043.1 GCA_015523685.1 Archaeoglobaceae archaeon | reverse complement strand
TTTGAGAATTTTAATATATTTGCTTTCAATCCTAATATAGTCTGATTACAACAGTGGTAATATCCCTCCCTCTTCCCCTAAAAAACTTTCTCCTAACTTCTCTCACACACCTCCAAAAATCAACACATAATAATGCATCACATATATAACAATGGACGATCCCCTTTAAATGGAATTTCAGGGAATCAGATCCACTGCCTGAATCCCCTTTAAAGTTCACACAACCATAAAAGGAATACAAACCTGATCAGCCCTCATAACCCACCTACAGCCAAAAATGCCTTGTAAACATCATGCATAAAATAGAATATAAAATGAATATAAAATTATCAACGATGAGCTGAGAAAGAGTTTTATTTGGAAAGGTGTGATTTCAGAGGTTTAAAAAACAAAAGGAAGTATTATCAAAGGGAATAACGCTCAATCTCCGCCAATGGTCAGGGTTACATGAGCTGCTATCAGAGTGAAAAGCACCACTACGATCATTGTGTGAATATCTCTCCATCTTTCAAAATACCTCGATCTCCTGTAAAGAAATCTTCCGTAAATTCCGCTTGACGTCACGATTACCATGAGATAGGTTGTCAGGACTCCAAGACCACCTTTTTTCAATTCATAAAACTTGAAGTCGTAGGGGAAACCTGCATGGATAAACACAAGAATGGTACCGACGAGGCTCAAATAGGAGTGGATATACAGCCAGAATCGCATTGTTCCGGATGATATTAACCTCCTCTTTCTCAGACTGTAGAACTGAGAAATAACAACCAATATGGTTCCCGCAATTCCAGTAAAATGTCCTTCAGTGGAGCCCCCTTTAAATTTGAATTTGGGTTTTTTACCGATTATTTCTCCTGAAATGGGATCAATTTTGAGTTTTCCGGTTTCTCTGCCATTCAAAATAACAGGAATTTCGTAAACATTCCCCTCTTTTTTCTGTTTCAGAGCTGGATATCCGAAGGTTATGCTGGATAAAATGCCCTCCACTTCCTGTTTTTCAGTGATCTGTCCGGGAATTTTAAGCTTCAGAATCTCTTTTTTATCAAACAATATGCTCACCTCGGTTCTCCCATCCTTTTGCCTCATCTCTCCTATTTTCCACTCCTTTAAGGATGATTTAGCAATTTGAAGTACTTCATCTTCAGAGAGAACCGCAGATGAGATTGTTGATGCGGAAACAAGGAATGCAAGAACACAGATCGAGATCACAGATATCCTGTAATAATCAGATTTATTCATACAAATTAAAATGCTGAATGATCCTATTAAAATTTTGCATAAAAATTCAGGAAAAGGTTTTATTTTATGACCCTGTCCAGAATCTCCATTGCATCGAGGATCTCAAGTCTGCTCGGTTTGTAAGTTTCTCCGAATCTGAGGTTGAGGATGCAGTTGGGGCACCATGAAGCAAGGATGGTTGCATTTATCTTCTCTGCATCTTCAAGCCTCTTTCGGACCATCTCCTTCACATCTTCAGGATGTGATGCCCTGAACCCACCGCCTCCACCACAGCATCTGGAGTTCTCCCTTGTTCTGGCCATCTCTTCAAGTTTAACTCCGGGAATCCTCATGAGTATCTCCCTTGGTTCATCGTAAACACCCATAGCCCTTCCAAGATGGCAGGGGTCATGAAATGTTATTACATGCTTGAATCCATCCATCCTGCTCCAGAGATTCTCATCCTCAAATTTTTCAAGGAGAAACTGACTCATGTGCTTTACTTCAATATCAAGGCCCACCTCTTCCCTGTAATACTCATCAAAAACTGAATAACATCCCGGACATGTTGTTACAAGCTCCTCACATCCTGCGTTCTCAATCATCTCCCTGTTCCGCTCCATGAGCTGTATGGCCTCGTCTATGAATCCTGTTCTGAATACAGGAGAAGAACAGCAGGTTTCATCCATGATCTTGTATGGGATGTCAATCTTTTTAAAAACAGACGCAACAGATCTTGCAATCGTCTCAACCCTGTAAGTTGAGGTACAGCCGAAGAAGATGAGGACATCAGCATCCTTCGAAGGGTTGAGAACATCTGATATTCTTTCAAATCTGTTATGGCTCTCTCCGTATGGATTTCCCGTTTTCATTGTATTCTCCACAATCCGTCTGTAATGTTTGAAGCTTTCCGGATTTGTATCCTTCAGGAATTCCCTGAAAGAAACGTACACATCAACCAGTTCCTTGTAACTTCTCGGATGGACAAGCCCGTAGTTACTCGCACATGTGGCCTCGCACTGTCCACAGGTGGTGCAGTATGTGAATATTTCGGCAATTTTCTCTTCAGGCGGAAGGTCTCCATCCAGCACAGCCCTTATGATCTGCATCTTCCCTCTGGGACTGAAGGATTCAGTCCTCTTTATATCCCAGACCGGGCAGTCCACTCTGCAGAATCCACATCTGCAGTTGTCGCATGTTTCAATCTGAAAACGGTATTTTTCTATTCTGCTCATTCCAGCCACTTCCCCGGGTTCATGATGTTATGAGGGTCAACAGCTTTTTTTATTTTCTTCATCAGTTCAACTCCGCTCTTTCCATATTCTTTTTCGAGGAAATCCTTATTTCTCACACCGATACCATGAGATGCTGTTGTGCTTCCACCCAGTTTGAGCGCCTCCATTACTATCTCCCTTTTGGCTTTCAGGTAGTTTTCAATACCCTCATCATCAGGAGGGAACATGTATCCGAGACTGAGAGAAAGTGGATAATTGTACACACATATACCGAATTTCTCCAGGCTGTATTTCCTTATAATCCTGTTAAATCTCTTCCACATCTCCTCAACTCTGTCAAGGGGAACTGCAACATCCTCTGTGGTCGCCAGCATCCCCTCTATGTTCTCCTTGATAACGTATCCTGAATGTCTCATCTGATACCACTTTTCTGCCACTTCATCCGGGTAAAGAAAACCTCCATGTCTGTAACATGTGTCAAGGACAGCCTTGATTCTGGCTTTCAGAAGGTCCATGTCATCCCCTACAAATCCCAGGACTATCACCCCACCGGGTTTTTTCAATCCAAAACCCTTGACAAAGGCCTCAAATCTCTTGTACTCAAGGGTAAGGAAGAGATCAGGCTTGAGAAATCTGTAATGAAGTTCTTTTGTTGCCTCGAGAGCATCCTTGAAAAGCCTGAATCCAACAATTTTGAATATCCTGTACTTTGGAAAGGGCTTGATAAGGAGCGTTACTTCAGTTATTATTCCAAGCTGACCTTCAGAACCCGTAAAGAGGTATTTCAGGTTGAAACCTGAAGCGGATTTCTGGACACCACGTATGGTGACTACCTCTCCCGGAGGGACAACCACCTTCATTCCGAGAACCATGTCCCTCATGGGGCCGTAGATGGGCCTCCAGATCCCGGAGCCATCAATGGATATGGATCCTCCCACGGTTGCAGATACAAATGATCCGGGATCATGTCCCAGTATAAAACCCTCGTTCTCGAGTATTTTTTCAAGTTTTGAGAGCAGAATTCCAGATTGTACCGTTACCGTCATTGCATCTCTGTTTATTGACAGAACCTTATCCATCTTTGATGTGTCAATTACGATGCATCCCTTAACCGGAATTGCCCCTCCCACAAAATTTGTTGCCCCACTTCTCGGAACAACCGGTATTCTGTTTTCATGAGCATACCTGATGATATCTCTCACCTCAATTGTGCTCTCAGGGAGAACTATACATCCCGGCCTGATCCCGTGTTTGATGGAAGTAAGGTCTCTATGATGATCTCTGTAGTACGGTATGAGATCAACTTCGGATGTTAAAACGTCTTCCTCTCCGACTATTGATCTTAAAACCTCTATCTCCAATCCAATCAATCCTCCGGAAAAATTTCAAGGGTATCAAGGATTTCCTCAACAGGATGCCCGTTTTTATCCCATCCCCTTATCCTGTAATACTCATCAAGCAGTCTGTCAAAATCCTTGACCTCACCCTTCCATCCCTGTGGCTCATGCTTTGGCAATCCCTCTCTCAGAAATCTTTTTGGAAGGGTGTCATTCTCTCTTCCAGCTCCACGATCCCTCTGAATGAGACGGACAGTGTTAAATATCCTCTCTCCAATCCTCATGAAATCCTCAAATCTCAGGGAAATTCCTGTCACATAGTGGAGCATGGTTGGAAACTTTTTCGGTGGAATCTGGAATGCAATGGTTGTGAATTTGCAGAGAATCAGGGCATCATGTATTGTCCAGAAATCCTGGGTTCGTTTAACCGCCCACGCAAATACCTTTGCCCTTTTCTCCACATCCTCCTTTGTAAATTCGGAAAGAGCTGGAGGTATTCCAAGATCTTCCACGGAAATTCCGAACATCTCTATAACATTTGAATTTGAGGTCAGGTGGTCACACCCCCTCAGGGCGGTGGCGTAGCCGAGGGCAAGAGTCTGCATACCCCTCGGCTCGTGCATTGCAGATTCGAGCCCCTTGACGTGGACTCCAAAATCAACGTTGAGATGTTTTGAGGATCTGGCAACACCCTCAGCAAGTATCTTTCCATAACCCTTCCTGAAGGCTATTTCATCCACAAGTTTCAGTATTGTCTCGCCATCTCCCCATTTTCTTCCACCTTTCAGAATGCCCCTCTCCATCGCCTCCAGAGCAAATCCGCAGACATTGCCTGTGGAGATTGTGTCGAGACCGTATTCGTCACATTTTTCTCCGACCCTCATTATGACATCGTAATCAGGATTCAGAAGAAGCGGGCCAAAGGCAGCGACAGTTTCATATTCAGGAGCTTTTGTGAATTTTCCCCCGTATTCTATCTTCTTACCGCATGCTATGGGGCATGCAAAACATGCAAAATTTCTGGTTTTGAATTTCTTGAATATCTCATCTCCGGAAAGATCATCTGCAAGCTCGTACTGTCCTCTCTTAAAATATTTTGTGGGCAGAATTCCCATGTAGTTCAGAGCTGAAGTCAGGCCTGACGTGCCGAACTTTCTGAGATTTTTTGTAACCTCATTTTCCATGAGCTCAGACTTGAGCTCCTCAGCAAAAAGATCCACATCCTCCTTACTTGCAAGCTCCACGTCTCCTGTTCCCCGAACAACAATTGCCTTGAGGTTTTTTGATCCCATTACCGCACCAAAACCTGCCCTTCCAAATGCCCTACCCCTGTCGCACATTATGCTTGCAAATCTTACGAGATTCTCTCCTGCCTGACCTATCGCCATTATACTTCCCCTGTGCTCTTTTCTGATCGATCTTACCGTCTCGGATACACCACAACCCCACAGGTCACCAGCATCATGAAATTGCACGTCTCCATCGTCAACGGTTATGTATGCGGGACTTTCGCTCTTTCCGGTTATTACCATCATGTCATACCCGCTCTTTTTCAGCTGAACCCCGGAAACCGTACCCGAAACGGATGACGACCACAATCCCGTGAGAGGTGAGATCGTTATGGCCGAGAACCGACCCGATGAAGGCAACTTCGTTCCTGTCAGAGGTCCTGTTGAGAAAATGAGGGGATTTTCAGGCGAATAGGCATCGTACAGGTGGAGTTCGTTCTTCATCATCCAGTAGGAAGCGGTGCCTATCCCTCCTAGAAACCTCCTGTAGACACCCTCCTTAAGTTCAATATCCGTGGAAGTTCTTTTCTCAAGATCAATCAGCAGACCTTTACCATTCACGCCGTACATGAATATCCCTCAGTAGTAGCCGAATTTATCACCAAATGCGTAATTTGTTCCTATAAGCGGGATACCCGTGATCGCCATTGCCTCAAGAGTTAGAGCCCGGAGATCTTCCCTTTCCAGGTTATGCACGTCTGTTTTTCCTGTTGCCTTCGTGAGTATGACGAGCTCGTTGGTCATTGCGGTGATGTAATTGGCCACTCTTTTTGCTGCCTCTTCCACATTGAGCCTCTTCCTGAGATCCTCCCTCTGCGTCCCTATTCCAACAGCACAGTTTCCTTCGTGGCATTTCAGGCATACCGTACAGCCCATTGCAACCAGCGCACCGGTTCCGATTGCCACAGCATCTGCCCCCATGGCCAGGGCTTTTGCCACATCTCCTCCATCCTTTATACCACCTGAAACAATGAGGCTGATCTCATCCTTGAGCCCCATCTCCTCCAGTGCCCTGACAGCCTGTGCCACTGCTGGCATGGTCGGGATACCCAGATTGTCGATTGCGATTTTTGGCCCGGCTCCAGTTCCACCCTGCATGCCATCCACCGTTATCCCATCTACACCAACCTTTGCAGCAATCTTTACATCCTCAACAACCCTTCCAGCACCAACCTTCAGAAATATGGGTATTTTCCAGTCTGTAAGCTCTCTCAGTTCCTCTATCTTCAGCTGAAGATCATCTGGCCCAAAGATGTCCGAGTGCCTTGAATGACTGTGAAGGTCGATTCCCTGAGGGATCTGCCTGAGCCTTGCTATATCCTCTGTGATCTTGCTCCCCATTAGATGCCCGGCGAGTCCCGGCTTGGCCCCCATTCCCACCACTATTTCAAGGGCATCTGCTGACTCGATGTTCCTTATAGTGAATCCAAACCTGCTCGGCAGTACCTGGACAATCAATCTGTATGCATTCTCCCTTTCTTCCGGTAAAAGCCCACCTTCTCCATTGTTTGTGGCGGTACCAACCATGGCCGAGCCTTTTGCAAGGGCAATCTTCGCCTCTTTGCTTATGGCTCCATAGGACATTCCACCTATCAGAATTGGAGTCTCAATCACAAGAGGGTTTTCAGCATATCTTGCTCCCAGCACCGTTCTTGTATTGCAGGGCTCTCTGTAGGTATCTATGGACAGTCTTGATAGCT
Source organism: Archaeoglobaceae archaeon (assembly GCA_015523685.1). Lineage (GTDB taxonomy): Archaea > Halobacteriota > Archaeoglobi > Archaeoglobales > JdFR-42 > WAJW01. The sequence continues at coordinate 364 of WAJW01000043.1, read as the reverse complement.
GTGCTGGCAGAAGAACCAGATCGTCAAAGGAGGGCATCTTTCTTGTGGTTCCGCATCCCCGTATTCTGTGTTTTCCTGATCTGGCCTTCTCATGAATCTCCTTAATTATATTTGGTTTCCATAATCCTTCCTGGACGTCCATCGGGGTGCCGTTTGTGTCCTCAACAGGCTGACCCTCCTCCAGTGCACCGCTCGGGCACACCTCAATGCATGCCAGGCAATCAACACATTTGTCAGGGTTGAAAATGACCATGAACTTCACCTCCCATGCATGGGTCTGAAAAGAACATACCTGTGCTGTTTTCCAGCAGGAATAATCTTTCTTATTCCATCGATGTCCTTTTCAATTCCCACTTTATTCAAA
>WAJW01000042.1 GCA_015523685.1 Archaeoglobaceae archaeon | reverse complement strand
GGGCATGTATTTCCGGGAGATCTCATAGTAGGGGGTGATTCCCATACATGCACATACGGTGCTCTCGGGGCATTTGCCACCGGAATGGGGTCAACGGACATGGGCACGGCCCTTGCGCTGGGAAAGCTGTGGTTCAAGGTTCCGGAAACGATAAGATTTGAGGTTGATGGAAAGCTTGGAAGACATGTTTATGCAAAAGACCTCATACTGAAGCTCATCGGAATTACGGGAGCAGATGGAGCAACTTACTGTTCCTGTGAATTTGCAGGAAAGGTTGTTGATAACATGGATATATCCGGAAGGCTCACCATGTGCAACATGGCAATAGAGATGGGTGGTAAGACCGGAATGGTGGAGCCTGATGATAAAGTGGAGAGGTATCTCAGAGAGATTCACCCTGATTTTAAACTCGAGAATGGGGTAAAAAGTGATGAGGATGCCGTTTTCAGAGATGTCGTTCATTACAATGCATCATCTCTTGAGCCACAGGTTGCTTTACCTCCGAGAGTTGATGATGTCCATCCTGTGAGAGAGGTAAAAGGTGTAAAGGCTGATCAGGTGTTTCTCGGCTCATGCACAAATGGGAGATTTGAAGACCTCAAGGTCGCCGCAGATATTCTGAAGGGGGAGGAGGTGGCTAAAAACACGAGAATGATTGTCATACCTGCATCCAGAAAAGAGTATCTTAAGGCACTTAATGAGGGGCTGATTCAGATCTTTATAGAAGCTGGAGCCCTTGTTGAATTCCCTTGCTGTGGACCATGCATGGGTGGATCCTTTGGCCTGATCGGAAAGGGAGAGGTAAGCGTATCAACATCCAACAGAAACTTTATTGGAAGACAGGGTAGTCCAGAAGGTAAAATATATCTCGTCTCTCCGGCAACAGCAGCTTCAACCGCCATATATGGAGAACTCACGGATCCGAGAGACGCCTGATAAATTCTGCCACTATTTTTATCCCTTCATTTCATCTGGAATACAGAAAAGAACTGAGGATGCGCCGGCCGGGATTTGAACCCGGGTTAGAGCCGTGGCAGGGCTCTGTGATAGCCGCTACACTACCGGCGCGACTGAGCTTTTCTGGAGGACTCCGAAATATCGGCTATAAGTCGTATCTGAACGGAATCCCTCAGAAGTGACGCCATTATACAGATATAAAATTTATGGTAGCACCACATAAGGGTAAATGTCTGCCCCGATACCATGGAGAACAGCCAAAATATTTATTTATTCACCCCTCTTAAAGGAGCACATGGTTGATGTTAGCGTTATTCTCGGTTCGGCATCAGACGAGAAAATTGCAGAGAAGGTAACAGCTGTGCTGGATGAATACGGTGTGTCATATGAAATAAAAATTCTTTCAGCACACAGAAATCCTGAGGAGCTCAGAAAATACGTCAAAGAATGTGATGCAAAGGTGTTTATTGCAATTGCCGGGCTCTCGGCTGCACTTCCTGGAGTTGTTGCTGGTCTCACCTCAAAACCCGTTATAGGTGTTCCGGTAAATGTGAGCCTTATGGGTCTTGACGCCCTGCTGTCAATGGTTCAGATGCCATCCGGTGTACCTGTGGCGACCGTGGGGATAGATAACGGAAAAAATGCCGGATATCTCGCTCTGAGAATTCTCGGACTGCTCGATGCAGATTTAAAAAAGAAGCTTGAACAATAAACAATCCTGATGTTCTCCATGCACTATCCTGCAATATCATTTTAATCACTTACTCGGGTATTCTTTCCAAATTTGTCCTGAAATCCTGAAGTTTCTTTCTCCCCCAACCCGTAAGTGTAAGGGAATGGTTCTATATACGGGATGAAAAAAATAGCCACTTCAGGGAGGCAATGAAAGATGGTGAATCTTTCATATTTCGGCAATGCATTTCCTTTTTATTTACTTAAAAATATTTATGAAAGGATTGTACATAAAATTGAGGTAAGGAGGTTTTGTGAATGCGGGGAATAATTACAATCCTCTTTTTTATGCTGATTTTCTCCGGAGTTGCGTCCGCACAGACAGGCGAGGATATCTTTTACACAAAATGTGCCGGCTGTCACAAGATCGGGGGTGGAGATCTATCCGGGCCGGATCTGCAGGGTGTTACAGACAGAAGAGACATACAGTGGATAAAGACAATAATAACCAACCCGGATAAGCTTGTTCAGGAAAACGATCCGACAATGATGGAGCTCATTGCCAGATATGGATTCCAGATGCCAAATCTTGGTGTAAGCGATGAAGAGGCAGATAAAATAATAGAGTACCTGAAAGGATTTTCCGCAGGAGCTCCCCGGGAAACTCCGGTGGAGAAACAGCCGGCTGAGCAACCATCTGCTCCTGCATTGGAAGGAGATCCCATCTCTGGAAAGATGTATTTCACAGGAGAGAAAAGATTTTCGGCTGGAGGTCCTCCCTGTATCTCATGCCATTCGGCAAGAGGAGCAGGTATTCAGGGAGGGACACTTGCTCCCGACTTAAGCGATCTGTATGGAAAGCTCGGAGAAAAGGGCCTCCGTGGAGTTCTTCAAACTCTGCAATTCCCTGTTATGAAAGACGTTTATAAAAATAAAAAACTCTCAGAGGAGGAAATTGCTGATATGATCGCATTTTTCAAAGAAACAGGAAGTAAAGCTCAGAAAAAACAGGTAAAATCAGGTGGAATGTATCCCATTTCAGGTGTAATGCTGTTTCTGGTTGCAATGGGGATAATTTGGCTGTACTCAAGGAGGGTGAAATAAATGGCAGGACGTTTTAAAGATGTATTCTCTCCAGAACTCAGGAGCTGGGAAGAATTTTACAGGAATCGATGGCAGTACGATAAGGTGGTCAGGAGCACCCATGGCGCTAACTGTACAGGGAGCTGTAGCTGGTGGGTGTATGTTAAGGATGGAATCGTCACCTGGGAGCTTCAGGCCACCGATTACCCCCAGTTCAACTCTGAGATTCCTAATTATGAGCCGAGAGGTTGTCAGAGAGGAATAAGCGCTTCATGGTATCTCTACAGCCCCTTAAGACCCAAGTTCCCTTACATAAGGGGAGTTCTGCTTGATCTCTGGAGAGATGCCAAGGCCAGATTTGGAGACCCGGTTAATGCATGGAAGAGCATCGTTGAAAATCCGGAACTGAGATCCAGATATGTAAGAAAGAGGGGGATGGGTGGATTCAGAAGAACCACCTGGGATGAGGTAATCGAGATCATTTCCGCTTCGTTAATATACACGATTAAAAGATTTGGGCCTGACAGGATAATAGGCTTCACTCCGATCCCTGCGATGTCGATGGTGAGCTATTCTTCTGGTGCGAGATTTCTTCAGCTTCTTGGAGGGGTATGTCTCAGTTTCTATGACTGGTACTGCGATCTTCCCCCATCTTCCCCCCAGGTATGGGGTGAGCAGACCGACGTAAACGAGTCTGCTGACTGGTACAATGCAGGATTCATTGCTGTGATGGGCTCAAACCCGAACATGACCCGAACCCCTGACACACATTTTCTCTCAGAGGCCAGATACCGTGGAGCCAAGGTGGTTGTTTTCGCACCCGATTACAATCAGGTCAGCAAATATGCTGATATATGGATCCCCGTGGAGCAGGGACATGATTCGGCATTCTGGATGGGCGTGAATCATGTGCTGATGAAAGAATTTTATTTCGAAAGGGAGGTACCGTATTTCGCAGAATATGCAAAAAAATATACTGATCTCCCATTCCTTGTAAAACTGAAAAAAGATGGGGATGTATACGTTCCCGACAGGTTCCTGCGAGCCTCTGAAATTGAAAGAGGAAAATCCATTGAAAATTCTGACTGGGTTCTATGCGTTTTTGACAAGGATGGAAATGTGAGAATTCCAAATGGGAGCATAGGATTCAGATGGGCAAGCAATGGGGGTAAATGGAATCTCGAGATGAAGGATGCTGTGGATGAGGGAGATATAGATGTTACCCTGACGGTTGATGGCGATCCAGTCATGGTCAGGTTTTTCTACGAAGATTACGGAGAGAGCATAAGGGGAGTTCCCGCCCGGGCTGTCAGGACTGTGGATGGAGAGGCTGTTGTAACAACTGTTTTTGAGCTTCTTGCATCGCATCTCGGCATATCACGTGACCTCCCTGGAGATTATCCCGAAGACTACAGTGACCCCAGGCCATTTACTCCCGCATGGCAGGAGAAGTACTCCGGAATTGGAAGGGACACGGTGACGAAAATAGCAAGAGAATGGGGAGAGAACGGAGAGAAAACAGAGGGCAGGAATCTTGTGATAATAGGCCCCGGTCTGAATCACTGGTTCCACAACGATCTCAACTACAGAGCGGTCATAACCGCACTCATTCTTACCGGAAGTGTGGGGAAGAATGGTGGAGGTCTCGCACACTATGTGGGGCAGGAGAAGGTGGCTCCCGTGGCTTCATGGGCTTCAGTGGCCTTTGCCCTTGACTGGATAAAACCCCCGAGATTGCAGAATGCTCCGAGCTTTTTCTATATCCATACAGATCAGTGGAGATACGATGGATGCGGTTACATAAATCCTGTTGACCCCGAGGGATTGCCCGGGCATACCATCGACTTCAATGTTAAGGCGGTAAGGCTCGGATGGCTTCCTTTCTATCCCCAGTTTAACGAAAATCCCATTGAAATCGTTAAAAAGGCATACAGGGCAGGTGCTGATAATGATGGAGAGGTTGTTGATAAAATAGTTGAAAGACTGAAGAGTGGAGATCTGAAGTATGCTGTTGAAGATCCGGATGCCGAGGAGAACTGGCCAAGGGTGTGGTTCATCTGGAGGGCCAATGCAATAGGTTCAAGTCCAAAGGGGCATGAATATTTCCTGAAACATTTTGTCGGCGCACCGAACAGCAACGTCATGGCAAAAGAGGTCTCAAAAGATCTCGTCAGAGAGGTTAAATGGCGGGAGGCTCCCGAGGGTAAGCTCGATCTCATTGTTGATCTGAACTTCAGAATGGACACCTCTGCCATGTACTCCGACATAGTTCTTCCTGCAGCCCACTGGTATGAAAAAGACGATCTCCAGTCCACTGATCTCCATACATTCATGAACTGCCTTGGCGGTGCTGTTTCGCCATCCTGGGAGGCAAAATCGGACTGGGATATATTCAAGTTGATAGCTGAAAAATTCAGTGAGCTAGCGGAGAAGCATTTCTCCGCTCCCGTAAAGGATGTGCTTGCCATTCCACTCATGCACGATTCTCCAGATGAAATAACCCAGAAGGATGTAAAAGACTGGAGGGCGGGTGAGTGCGACCCGATTCCCGGAAAGACCATGCACAAGCTTGTGATTGTTGAGAGAGACTATCCCGGACTGTACAGAAAGTACATTTCTCTTGGCCCGGGTATGAAAAATCTCGGGGCACATGGCGTTTCCTGGGATGCTGAAGACATCTATGAAAAGTTAAAAGAAGATCTTGAAACAGTGGAATGGAACGGAGAGAGGTATATATCCCTCGAAAGGGACTCCACAGTGGCAGAGATCATTCTTGCATTCGCACCCGAGACCAACGGTGAGATCTGTTACAGAGCCTTTAAAAATCTTGAAAAAAGAGTTGGAAAGCCCCTTTCACAGTTATCTGAGCCATACAGGAGTGTAAGGATCACATTCGATGATATAAAGGCTCAGCCGAGAAGGTTTTTAACAAGTCCCGTATGGAGTGGTAACATTAATGACGGAAGGAGCTACTCTCCCTTCACCCTTAATGTTGAATTTGAGATTCCGTGGAGAACGCTGAGCGGGAGACAGGAACTCTATCTCGACCATCCGTATTATCTGGCGTTTTATGAGAGTCTTCCAACGTTCAAGCCAAGACTGACTCCCAGGATCCTGGACGAGCTTCAGGAAGATGGAGGGTTGATTCTCAATTTCATCACACCTCATGGAAAGTGGAGTATCCATTCAACATACTACGACAATCTGAGAATGCTGACCATTTCGAGAGGTGGTCAGGTGGTATGGATAAATGATCAGGATGCGAGAAATGCGGGAATCAATGACAATGACTGGGTTGAGGTTTTCAATTCAAATGGGGTTATTGTATGCAGGGCAATCGTCACCGCAAGAGTTCCCAGAGGTATGGCGATAATGTACCATGCTCCCGAGAGGACACTGTATATCCCCAGATCGAAAAAAACAGGAAGAAGAGGAGGAGTTCATAACAGCGTCACGAGAATCAGACTTAAACCTCTGCTCATGGCTGGAGGATACGCCCAGTTCAGCTACTCATTCAACTACTGGGGACCGACCGGAGTTAACAGGGACACATACGTTGTTGTGAGGAAACTCGAGAGGTGATTCAGATGGACGTTAGAGCACAACCTGTTATGGTTTTCAACCTCGATAAGTGTCTTGGATGCCACACCTGCAGTATATCATGCAAGAACATCTGGACCGACCGGAAAGGGGCAGAATACATGTGGTGGAACAATGTTGAGACAAAACCCGGAGCTGGATACCCCTATTTCTGGGAGGATCAGAATAAATACAGAGGAGGCTGGATAAAGAAGGGGCAGAATGTGCGGCTGAGAGCATTCAGCAAGCTCACGACCCTCCTTGGTATATTCTACCAGCCCTACATGCCAAAACTCGAAGATTACTATCACCCATGGACATACGATTATTCAAATCTGTATAACTCTCCTGAAACTGATGATCAGCCTGTGGCAGACCCCATATCGCTTATTTCGGGTGAGAGAATAGAGATTGAATCCGGTCCGAACTGGGACGATGATCTGAGCGGATCACCCCTCTATGCAGAAAAGGATGTGAATCTCGAAGAATCGGGGATAATGGGCACATTTGAAAAGATCTTTATGTTCTATCTCCCCAGGATATGCAATCACTGTCTGAATCCCGCATGTGTCGCTGCATGTCCCCAGAGAGCGATTTACAAAAGAGGTGAAGATGGTATTGTCCTTGTTGACCAGAACACATGCAGGGGATGGAGGTTCTGCGTAACCGCTTGCCCCTACAAGAAGGTATATTACAACTGGACAACGGGAAAATCAGAGAAATGCATATTCTGTTATCCAAGGGTTGAGACCGGTCAGGCAAATGCATGTGCACACAGCTGCGTGGGCAAGATCAGATACGTGGGTGTCGTGCTTTACGATGCGGACAGGATAGACGAGGTCATAAAGTCAAGGGATATGGATCTGGTTGATGCCCAGAGAAAGATAATTCTCGACCCCTTCGAGGAGACCGTTATTGAATCTGCAAAGGAGAATGGAATACCCGATAGCTGGTTGATATACGCGAGAAGATCTCCTGCCTACACTCTTATAAAAGAATATGAGCTTGCACTTCCACTACATCCCGAATTCAGAACGGTTCCCATGACATTCTATGTACCTCCTCTTTCACCCGTTCTGGCAATCCAGAGGGATACATATGAAATATACGATCACGATGAGATCCCTGAAAGAGATCATCTCAGGGTTCCGGTGGAATACCTTTCAAATCTGTTCTCTGCCGGGAACGAGAGAATCGTCATGGACGTGCTGGATAAACTGATTGCTCTCAGAACATATATGAGATCCAAAAATCTCGGGGAATCTCCAGATGATTCTGATCTTAAAAAGGGAGGGCTCACATCAGAAGATGCAAACAGACTCTACAGACTGTTCTCTCTTGCGAAATATGGTGAAAGATTTGCCATTCCGCCGGCACATAGGGAATATCTTGACGTTGAATCTGCTGAATCCAGAAAGGGTGGAAAGGGATTCGGTATATTCAGAACCGGGAGGAGGGGAGACCGGTGAAAATGAGAGAAGTTTACAGGATTCTCTCAGAATATCTGAGATATCCGGAGAACAAGGAAAATCTGATCTCTTACCTGGATAAACTCAGGGAGCTATCACATGAGTATGGCCTTGATATCAGTGAGTTCGCTGAATTCATTCAGAATAGTCCTCCGGGGAAGATAGAAGAGGAGTATGTGAGAACATTTGATATATATCCTCTCTGTGCTCCGTACATCTCACATCACCTTTTTGGCGAGAGCTACAAGAAAGGGGAGTTCATGGTTAAGCTGAAGGAGATATACAGGATGTCAGGATACAGAGAGGCTTCTCATGAGCTTCCCGATCACATTCATATCATCCTTGATTTCATGTCTCATTTGAAGAGGCCTGATAGAATCAATTTTCTCTCCACCAGAATACTCGAGGGGCTTGAAAAGATGTCTGAGAGCATAAGAGAGAAAAACACGCCATATCGGTCCATCATTAACCTCGTTTTCTCCATATGTCTTTCAGAGGTGGGTGAAACTGAAAATGATGGCATAAATCCGGAAAGGGAGGTGGTAGATTGCTCGACCTTATAATCTTCGTGATAATACCATATTTTGCAATAGCTCTTGCGGTTTTCGTAACTCCATACAGATATCTAACAAACAGACTCGACTGGAGCGCTTTCTCAACGCAATTTCTTGAGAGAAAAAAGCTCGTATGGGGGAGCATACCCTGGCACTATGGAGTAATCCTCATACTCGCGGGACATCTGATAGGCTTCCTTTTTCCATCCGCAGTCCAGTCGATCCTATCGGGGATTGAGGCCATTGTCGCAATGGAATCCATTGCTCTGACCCTCGGACTTCTTGCTCTGACAGGCAGTCTGGTTTTGCTGTTAAGGAGGTTCTCATCAGGTATCCTGAGAAACATCTCGGGGTATATGGACTGGATACTCCTCCTTCTCGTGCTCTATCAGGCGGGTACTGGAGTATACATGGGTATCTTTGCAAGATGGGGGATGGAGTGGTATCTTCACACCGCGGTGCCCTGGCTCTATTCACTTCTCACCCTCAACCCGGATATATCCATAGTTTCGGGTCTGCCCGTTATATTCAAGCTTCATGTAACAGGGGCATTCCTGATACTCGCATTGCTTCCATTCACCAAGTTCGTCCATTTCCTTTTCCTCCCCTTAGACTTCATCAAAGACCCGCCTCTGCTCTACAGGTGGGCTTTCAGAAAGAAGTTGTAAACCAGAACAACCTACGGGAGTGATTGGATGAAAAAGGAAAAAGATCTGCTTGAGAAATATGGTCTGAAAGGAGATCCGAGACTCGGCCTGATTGCAGCAACCCTCGGTTTCTTCGTCGGATTTGCAGCGGTATCTCTGTATGGGCCGACTGCCAAGGAGTTCAGGGATGTCATGGGTCTTTCAGGAGCAATGATGGGGCTTCTTGTGGCAATACCACAGCTTACAGGCTCTCTCCTGAGGATTCCCTTTGGAGCATGGGTGGACAAGGTCGGAGGAAAAAAACCACTGCTCACCCTCCTGATTTTGTCTGTTATAGGCATGGCCGGCCTGACGGCAATTCTGTACATGTATTATCCGGATAATCTGACATTGGATATGTATCCGGTCATACTCCTTTTTGGAGCCCTCAGCGGGTGTGGTGTTGCCACTTTCTCGGTCGGTATACCCCAGACATCGTACTGGTTCCCGCAGAAAAAACAGGGATGGGCACTCGGCACATATGCTGGACTCGGTAACACTGCCCCGGGCTTTTTTACACTTCTTATACCCCTTGCTCTTGCGGCATTTGGCCTTCCGGGGGCATATGCAACGTGGTTTTTGTTCCTCCTTGCCGGAACGGTGGTCTATGCGATCATAGCCCATGACGCATATTTCTTCCAGCTGATAAAGAAGGGTAAAAAGAGAGAGGAGGCCATCGAGATAGCCAATGATCTAGGCCAAGAACTGTTTCCCTCTGGTACACTTGTGGATGCGCTGAAGATCTCCGCAAGGATAGGAAGGACATGGGCCCTCGTTGCACTTTACTTCACCTCATTCGGTGGATTTCTTGCACTGACCGCATGGTTCCCGACATACTGGAGGCTGTTTCACGGGTTTGATCTGAGAATGGCAGGAATACTCGGGGGTGCGGGATTTTCCCTGCTGGCATCATTCATCAGGGTGTACGGAGGTCACGTCAGTGACAGGATAGGGGGAGAGAAGACCGCTATCATCAGCTTCACCCTCGTGCTTATCGGCTCCCTGATACTCACGGTGTCCACAGGATTTGCACCTGCTTTCATCGGAGAACTGTTCATAGGTGCAGGAATGGGAATAGCAAATGCTGCTGTTTTCAAACTCGTTGCAAAATATGTACCTGAGGCTGTGGGCGGTGCAAGTGGATGGGTTGGAGGTCTCGGCGCCTTCGGCGGATTCGTTGTACCCCCTGTTCTCGGCCTTTTCGTTGACAGGTTTGGAGAAATAGGATACGCCAGGGGTTTTGTTGTTTACATCGCACTTGCACTGATGTCAATACTGATTTCGATAGTGCTTAAGAAAAAGTACGGGCACGAACTTCATTAAACCCTCTTTTTTTATTTTATGCATTCCTGCAATAGCTCATATAAAAATCAGGCGATACCCTTCAGTTTCAGAAAGAAATGCCGTTATACCCATGGAGCCATCCACCTCTGGTATGAGTTCCTCTCTGGAGATGTTCAGCAGTGCCATTGAGGCGGGACAAACGTAAATATGCCCTCCAAGCCGTTTGCAATCCTGAATCAACGTTCTGATGGTATGTATGTTTCCATTCTCAATGAATTTTCTGAACCTTTCTTCATAAAACTCATCAGATTCGCTGAACCGGATGTCTCTATCCCCATCCTCTGAGAGATGAAATAATGAAAAATGGGTGAAGAACATCTTCACATCATAGCCCATGGCCAGAGCCCCGATTGCTATCGACAATCCATGATTTACACGATCACAGGAACCGCTGTGAAATATGATCCCGAGTCCACCGGTCATCAGGAACCCCTTTTGTTACGTATCGTTTCTGCCCAGTCAAGAAGTGTGACCCCTTCCTCTCTGATTCTCTGGAATTTCTTTCCGAGGTCTTCTATTTCCTCTTTATCCAGCCTTTCAGCAAGGATTGCAATACCATCACAGTTTGATACGTGAACCAATAGAGCTCTCGTGCGATTTGCAGCATCTCTGGCTGTTTCATCATCTATGCTTCCCCTTTCAATGAGCTCAACAAGCTCTCTGGCAGCATTTATTGCACCATCATGCTCATTGAGCAGTGAATCCACATATTCACCGAGAAATCTCCTCATTGCCGGATAAAGTGCCTCCTCCTCAAACCTGAAGTGGGGTCCAAGAAGCCTGTTCAGCCTGTCAAGAATCTCACCCGCCCTATTCAGATCTTTATCTTCAATGGCCCTGGCAAGTTCCAGCAAATCGTCCCTCACCTCTCTGTGGTCATCCCTGAATATCTCCACAGGATTCTCAACCATCCAATCACCTCCTTATTTTTAACAGTGTGAATACTACTTATATATTTCTCCTTATATTTTTGGGGTTGTGAGAATAATGTAAAAAGAGCGGTTTGCCACTCATCAAAAAACTTATATGATATGTGTGATGATAATAATAAGGAGATGGTGATGTTTCTCAGACGGCAGAAAACAGTACAGGTGGAAAAGAGGGAAGAGGTAGAAACAGCCGAAAAGGAAACTGAAATTGAATCCACCATTGAAGAAGTAAAAAAAGAGGCGAGAAAAAAAAGGAGGCTCCTTGGAAAAGAGAAGACGAAAGAGAAACCTGTCGTCGAACCGTACAGCCGGGAGAAACATGGGGAGCTTGTGACCGCAAAGACCTTTGAAGGATACAGGGAGGTTGACAGGTACTGGGTTTACGAACCGTATGTTTTTGTCTCAATCCTCTACAATGAGGATGAGAACGATTATCTCTATGTTGTTAACGAACCAGAACTCAATCCGGTTGAGCTTGAAATCAAGTCTGAACTTGAAGAGAAACTGAGAGATGTCCTGCTTTTCGAGGATATAGAGGACTACGAACACAAGGAGGAGGTTTTGAAGAATGCTGTTGACAGGTTGATCAGGGATTTCAGGATAAAGATGGAACCCGTTTCTTACTACAAGATACTCTATTACCTTGTAAGGGATTTTGTGGAGTACGGCAGGATAACTCCCCTCATGAAGGACAGCCTTATTGAAGATATATCATGCAATGGCCACAATGTCCCGCTATATCTTTTCCACAGAAATTACACAAATGTTGCAACAAACATTGTTTTTGCCGATGAAGAGGAACTCAATTCATATGTGATTAATCTTGCCCAGAAATGCGGGAAACATATTTCCATAGCAGAACCGATGGTGGATGCGAGCCTGCCAGATGGTTCAAGAATACAGATGACCCTCGGTAAGGAGGTGACAAGTCACGGCTCCACATTCACCATAAGAAAATTCAGAGATGAGCCTATCACCCCCGTTCATCTGATTCTCTGGAAGACATTCTCTTCGGAAGAGATGGCGTATCTCTGGCTGTGCATTGAAAACAACAAAAGTCTGATCTTTGCAGGGGGTACAGCAAGCGGTAAAACAACATCAATGAATGCTGTCTCTCTTTTCATACCAAGAAAAGCCAAAATTGTTTCCATAGAAGATACGAGAGAACTCATGCTACCCCATGAGAACTGGATTCCGGCAACAACGAGGGATGCATTTCAGGGTGAAATTGGAAAGATAGACATGTATGATCTTCTCAGAGCTGCTCTCAGGCAAAGGCCTGAATACATTCTGGTGGGTGAGGTGAGAGGTAAAGAAGCTTTAACTCTCTTTCAGGCGATGTCAACGGGGCACACAACATACTCCACCCTGCATGCTGATTCCGTCAGTGGAGCCATTCACAGACTCGAAAACCCTCCAATAAATGTTCCGAGACCAATGATAGAGGCCCTCGATATAGTCAGCATCCAGGCACAGACATACGTTGAAGGAAAGAGGGTGAGGAGAAACATAGAGCTCACGGAAATCGTCGATCTCGATCCCCACACAAAGATGCTCCGAACATCCACCGTATTCGCATGGGATTCTGTAAGGGATGAACACAGGATGGTCGGCAGTTCCAAAGCACTTGAGGAGATCAGAGTCCACAGAGGATGGAGTGCGAAAGAACTCGAGGAAGAACTGGAGAGGAGGAAGAAGATTCTCGAATATCTTGCAGAGCACGATATAAAAGACTACAGGAGGGTGAGTGCTGTTGTTCACGGATACCAGAGTAAGCCTGAAAAGGTTCTTGAACAGCTGGGGATAGCATGATAACAAAGCCCTCTCTTCTGACAAACGTTGCATACAAGATATTTGGAGAGAAAATCAGAAACAGAAGGAGCGATTATTACGATCTTTCCCTGAAACTGAAGCAGGCCCACATCCCCCTGCCGGTGGAGATGTACGTTGCATCTGCAAAATTTTTCTCCCTTCTCATGGGACTCGTCGGGGCCCTGATGGGGCTTGTAATATCCATTATAATTATAAAGTTTTTCGGACTACCGGAAGGGATAACCAATATAAGCCTCTCCCGTGAGTGGTGGTGGTTGCTCAACTACAAGGAGATTATTTTCACCATTATCGTGACTGCCATACTCGCCATCTTTCTCGCCCTGATTATCTACATGCTCATGCTCATGTATCCCTCTATGAGGGCCAGTGATAGAAAGAGCAGAATCGACAGGAATCTTCCATACGCAATTACATTCATGTATGCCCTGAGCAAGGGCGGAATGAACATCATTCAGATATTCAGATCAATTTCCAATCACGAAGAAGTTTATGATGAGGTCTCAAGAGAAGCAAAGGTCGTGCTGAGAGAGATGAGCTTTCTGGGCACGGATCTGCGAACCGCCCTCGCGAATCTGACAACATATACTCCCTCGGAACTTTTCCAGGAATTTTTGCACGGACTGATAACCATAATTGACAGCGGTGGAGACGTCACCCACTATCTGAGCGAAAAAATGGACTATTTTTTTGAAAAAGCTCTTATAGAACAGAAGGGTTTTCTTGAAACTCTCGCAATGATGGCTGAATCTTATGTTACAGCCTTTGTTGCAGGGCCTCTATTCCTCATAGTTATTCAGACCATAATGCTGATAATGGGTTCCGGGAATCCCCTCAGTCTGGTGGCCATAATATACCTCATGGTGCCGGTCGGCTCGATCATGTTTCTCTTTGTCATCAAGATAATAACACCCGGTACTGAGGGGACCCCTCCCATGCTGAGGGAAACGTGGCGCATCAGAAAACCACGGGATATACCCGAGGAATATGAGAAAGAAATCAAAAAAATAAGGAAGAAGGTCAGATCTTATGAGCTTAGAAGGCTATTCAGAAACCCTCTCGCACTTGTACGTGATAAACCGGTTCTGTCTTTTTCCATATCAGTTCCGGTAGCCCTTCTCTTCATCCTCTTCAACATAATGAAATACCACTACACCGGAAGCCTGAAAACCTGGATCGGTCAGGTGGATGATTACATATTCCTCGGGGTGTTTATAGCGATATTTCCATTCGCCCTGTTTTACGAAATGAAGAACAAAAAGGACAGAAAGGTTATGAGAATGATTCCGGATTTTCTTGGAAAGCTTGCGAGCACGAATGAAAGCGGTATGACACTCTATCAGGCTATCAGGCTTATAGGGAAAACGGATACGTCACCACTTAGAAAGCAGATCGAGAAGATCTGGAAAGATATAGAGTGGGGCACAAGCCTGACAGATGCATTTGTTAGATTTGCAAACAGGTTAAAAGTTTTTTCACTCTCCAGAACAATAACCCTTCTCATCGAGGCAATGAAATCAAGCGGAAACGTAACAGAAGTCCTGATGATATCCGCAAAGGATGCCTCAAATGCGGAGATCATGAGGAAGGAGAGGGCCACAAACATGTTCATTTATGTGATAATAATATACATCTCCTTCTTTGTGTTCATCGGTATAGTTTACATCCTCTCCTCATCATTTCTTTCAGTGCTTGCCCAGAGCTCTGAGCAGTTTTCCCGGGTGGGATCTGCAGCAGGTTCGGTTGGAGGGCTTGCAGGTCTCGCATCTTTTGATTATGATTTCTACAAAATGATTTTCATGCATGCTGCGGTGCTTCAGGGGATATCCTCAGGCCTTGTTGCGGGAGTAATGGGTGAAGGGAGCGTTTCTTCAGGGTTCAAACATTCTGCAGTCATGCTGTTGATTGGATACCTTCTCTTCACGGTGTTTATATAACAACATCACACTGTACAGGCTTTATATATAAGGGACAAGGTATATCCCCCAGCATTGCAGATTATTGAACAGGTGATACTGAATGGGTAAAGAAATAACTCTTGACGTGAGGGAGATGCCTCCCTGGGAAAGACATCCAAAAATATTCGAGCTTTTTGACAGTCTTGAGCCCGGTGATACCATAAAGCTGGTAAATGACCACAATCCAGCTCCGCTGCACTACCAGTTCATGCATGAGAGAGAGGGTCAGTTTGAGTGGAAAACACAGGAGATATCGGAGAGAGAGTGGGTTGCCTACATCAAGAAGATTAAATAAGGTGAAATGCTGAATGGAGATACTGATCGTCACCGGATTCTTTGGGGCAGGGAAAACATCATTCATACAGCACTACCTCGAAAACAGAGATAAACGGGTTGCAATTCTTGTCAACGAATTCGGAGATATATCCATTGATGGGGAAGTCATCAAAAAAGGAGATCTTGAAATCATAGAACTTCCTGGAGGATGCGTTTGCTGCACGCTCAGGGCCTCCATCCCGGACACCGTTGATAAAATATATGAAGAACTGAAACCTGATCTGCTGGTTATTGAGCCTTCGGGAGTTGCCACTCCGGGAAACGTTCTCTCTGCAATTGAAAACTGCAGGCATCGGGAAAGCTATGTGATAAAACCGGTTATCTGTGTGATCGATGCAGACTCATTTACGGAATATTCAGAAGAATTTGGCAAATTTTACATCGATCAGATTGAAACTGCTGACGTACTCCTCTTAAACAAGATAGATCTTGTGGAAAAGGGACAGCTTAACGAGATCGAGAGAGAACTCGAGAGAATAAACCCAGAGGCCATGATAGTCAGAACCGTCCATGGTAGATTTCATTCTCCTGAGGGAGAACACAGAGGAGTGGTGAGAGACAGGAATTTTGACATGCATTTCGAGAGCATCTCTGTAATCCCGAATAGAAAATTATCTCAGAAAGAATTGAAAGAACTGCTTGACAGACTTGCAGAGGGGGAGTTTGGCAGAGTAATAAGGGCCAAGGGTTTTGTCAGATGTGAAACCTTCTGCAGATTTCAGATATCGGGAGACAGATATGAAGTACAGCCATGGAGAGAGACCGAGCCAAGAGCGGTATTTATCGGTTTTGATCTGAATTCGGAGGGTATAGTAGGACTCTTCAGAGAGTGAAAGACTTTTAGGATGGCCGAAAAATTTAAATATATTTAGGCATACCTAAATGTGATGATTGCCGAACTGATAATATCATTCAGAGAGGGTTTTGAGGCTCTGCTCCTTGTGGCCATCCTCATAACGTTCCTCAAGAAAACGGGCAGAGTTCAGGATCTGAAATACGCAATTCTGGGTGGTGTTCTCGCAGTTACTGCGGGGCTGCTTGCAGGGGGTTCTGTCCTTGCATTCTACGGTGGCCTTGAAGAAGATACCAGGGCTCTTTTTGAGGGACTTACCGCATATCTTGCGGTGATCGTTCTGACCTACATGATATTCTGGATGGCCGGTAAGGACGTGAGGGGGGAGGTTGAGGAGGAGGCCTCGAGAAAGAGTGCTTTTGGGATGGCCTTAATTTCATTTGTATTTGTGGTCAGAGAGGCTTTCGAGACAGTCCTGTTCATAACACCCTTTGCGGTGAGGGATACCAGTTCAGCCATAACGGGTACTGTTGCGGGTATTGCTCTCGCATCTGTTCTCACCTATCTGATTGTCAGAGCGGGATACAGGTTCGGTCTGAAAAAATTCTTCTTCATAACAGGTGTTCTTCTTGTTCTCATAGCAGGTGGGCTTGCAGGATACGGAACGCATGAAATTGTGGAATTTGCAGAGGAGAAAGGAATGGATAATCCACTTTTCGATAAAGCATATAGCCTTGGTATTTCAGAGACCTCGATACTCCATAGCAGGGGGCTTATCGGAAGCGTTTTTGCGGTTATGTTCGGCTATGCTGTGAGTGCAGAATGGATCAGACTGATAGTCCATGGAATCTATCTTATCACCATCCTGCCAATGATCGTGGCTAAATACAGGAAGTAATGTCACGTGCCCTTAAAGAATCTCTATCTCTCCACTGTCGTTTATTCCGATCACGATCTCGGCGAGAACCTGCCTGTTTTTCAATCGATCCATGCATCTATCCTCAATCAATCTCAGCAGAGATGGTCCGCTCAGGGGTATTTTAATACCCGCCCTGTCCGCATGCCTGTATATGATTCCGGGTATGTCGTAAAGATCAGTACCCGATTCTATGGTTATTCTGTGGGGATATTCAAGAGACTGGATGAGCTTAACCGTATTGAATGCTTTTTTTATATTCATTTTCGCCTTTTTTTCAATTGCACAGATGTTGGATCTTGAAGTACCGAGAGATCTGGCTATCCGGGTTAGAGTCTCTCCTCTTTTCCTCCTTATGTAAACCTCATACTGTCTTTCGGTTAGAAATGTATCCCTTATGTCAACCATATTCATTCAACAAAAGACTTAAATTAAATTTTATACTTAAACATTTCGAATGATATCACGGAGGAACATGCTCAAAACAACTGCAGGTCTTCTTCTTACTCTCAGTGGTTGCACCTCCGGTGAGAGAGTGGTTGAAGTCCTGTATGCAGGAAGCCTCCAGAGAGAGATGGAAGAGATCATAAAACCTGAATTTGAGTCAGAATATGGGATCCAATGCCTTACAGAGGCAAGAACATCTTTAACAATTGTGAGGCTTGTTAAAGAAGGATACAGAAATCCTGATGTCGTCATTACCGCTGATGCAGGACTTATAAAGGAGTTTCTTGGTCCTCCACTCACAAAGGAATACACGATCTTTGCTACCAACAGCATTGTAGTTGGAGAAAATGGTGTTCACCT
>WAJW01000041.1 GCA_015523685.1 Archaeoglobaceae archaeon | reverse complement strand
TCACAAGTACAGTCACCGCTTTTGCATTTTTAGATCTCACTGCAATGTAGGTGCCATTTCCTATCTTTATCTCCTCCACCTCATCAGCAAATCCAAGATCCTCCTCTCTGATATTGGATATATCCGAGATTATCCTTGCATTTGTAGCCCTGGAAAGTTTTTCCAGAATATGTTTTTTCACATTCCTTATAGCTATAATATTTCGCTCTCCTAAAAAATCCAGGATTTTTTTGTCGATACTTCCATGGGAAAAGACCGCACCAACTCTTCTGTTTACCAGGTCTCGTAAAAACCTATCAAAAAATAGCTTGATGTTCTTTTTTTCTACTAATTTTGAAATATCATGAGGATCGTCTATTACATAATTAATGTTATATTTTAGTTTTCTTACAATATCCTCATAGGTAATATCCGAGAGTGTTAGTAAAACTCTGATATTTTTAAGCCGTGATGGCATATGGGGTATCATTATTTTTGATTCAACCAGTATTCCTTCAACTAATCTGACATCCACAACACTTCCACCCTGAATCCGCTCAAAATGGATGCTTTCAAGGAGATTATGTGAGTTATCGCGGACTCTGTCAATTACTCTCATCACGAGATCTGCGAAACAGTAATCATCTCTTATGAAACTGTAATTAAGAGAGCTTTTAGCAACATCCACCATCCTCTTCTCATCCACATCCACACAGATTTCTTCAAGGAACTCAACAGCCTTCTGGGAAGCCATCCTGTACCCCTTCGCTATGACAGTTGGATGAAGTCCCGAATCGATCAACTGCTCCGCCTGATTCATAAGCTCTCCAGCAAGAATCACTATGCTTGTTGTTCCATCTCCAATCTCGTCATCCTGAGCCTTTGCCATCTCATACATAATTCCCTCAACCGGGTGATCTTTAAACAGGTTTTCGAGGATGGTTCTGCCGTCTCTTGTTATCTGTGGAAAATTATCTTCATCAAGTATTAATTTGTAAAACCCAATAGGTCCGAGGGATCCTTTGAGGAGATCAGAAAATTTAATGCCGACCTTGAGGTTATCAAGCAGTATCCTCTTTTTTATCTCTTTCTCCGATTTGCCCGCAAAGTGATCTTTGCCATCCATATTTCCATCCCTTCTTGTGTTCATCGACATCAGGTTCTTAGGCTATATTAATTTTTGTTTATTATTAACAGGAAACAGGCTTGATGAATATGAACAGTTGTTTAAATCTATCTTTGAAATGGATTTCAAATTATTAGGGAACTAAATTATATTATTGTTGTCTTGAGCAAAACTATTCATACCAAAAACAACAAACCATATGCAAATCTACCAAGTTGTATATCATTTACCAGCAGAAGAACTTGACAAGAGAATCAAAAGCTCGAATTAGACATAAGAGTTCTTAAAAGGCTGTATTTCGTAAGACACCCTTACATGGATGAGGGTGAGAGGGCTGTAAACCTGGTGATAGTTACATAAGCTACAGATTATTCGTGGCTCAAGAGAGTGCTGGAGTTTATGAATGCTTAATTCCCGAATCATGAAGTAAAAACATTCAGAACTCACAGAAGATCAAAAGAAAGAATTCAAAGAAATGCTCGAAGAGTGATTCTCAGACAACAGAAGAAGTTCAGGAGTGATTTAAGCGAAATTTGTGGTTTTTGACTCTTCGCGACAGAGTATCATAAAATATTTCGGAATGAAATACGGCCGGAGGATTACAGAAAACCGGAGAATGGTAAAGAGATTTTAAAAACATGCATTACTCCGTAATGGAATGCCCTGAATTGCATCTGCCTGGATTAAGCTGGAATCAGTCAATCTGAATATCGCGGGATTCATCGACAAGATGTGTGCAAGCCAGCGCAAATACTGCAGTATTGTGGAGTTCTGGAAAGCCTGTTAAAATCAAGGGGAAAAGTCCGAAAAAGGATTGTAATCTCTTTAACAATTTCAAAACGCACCATGCAAAGAGAGTGAAAGAGCAAGCAGAGAATACAAACATTCCGCTTGTCTACTTCCCTCCTTACTCATCCTTTTTGATTCGATTTAAAATGTCTGGAGGAGTGTTAAAGGTTTCGCTTCAGAAGTATATCCTTTGAACATAGAAGACCTTAAAGAAACGATTGCTAATTTTATCCCTTCAGAGGGCATCAGGATGCTTAAACAGGATGTATCAATGGTATAAATACCATTACAATCTGAATGATGCGGTATTTCATTTTTAAGAGGAATTTCTGATCTCCGATAACCTCCTGAATTCTCTTTCTTTATCCTCAATCAGCATCGCCGTAACTATATCTGGAGGGTGAGTTTTATATATGGCTGGATTCACTCGAAGTTTGAATATAAATCCTCCTTTCAGGACAGTAGAACCCTATAAGTCACAGATGGGGCATCTTTCAGGATCTTTGAAATCTCTGTTCAGGTCATGGGTCCTTTAGTTAAAAGAGTGAGATAGACTCTTGCCTCTTTACCTGTCAATCCAAGATCTTTTAACTGCTGTACCATGCGATCCATGATTAAATTCTCATGAAAATTTGTAATAAACTTATTGAATTGGTAGAGAGTTGTACGATCAGGTTCATTTATTATTAAAAGGATAATGAGGAAAAGAGTACTCACCTGCTGGCCATCCTTATCCTGACAGGTTCTTTCACAATTTAATGTGAATAAATTTTATATATGGACAGTCGGAAAGAGATTTCCGTGAGTCACACTGATGAAAAAAACAGCTTCATTACTCTACCTTTGATAAAAATTACGGTGAATGGAGAGAGATACGATCTCATTTTAGAAAAAGATGTTAAACCATGGCACACACTTTCATACACACTCAGGGAAACCCTCGGCCTCACCGGAACAAAGGTCGGATGTGATCATGGTGCATGTGGTGCCTGTACAGTACTTCTGGATGGAGAACCCATTCTATCATGTCTCACACTTACAATAGATTGTGACGGGAAGGAGATTACAACAATAGAAGGTCTGGGCGACCCCTCATCAGGAGAGGTGGATCCCATTCAGAGATCATTTATCGAGCATACTGCATTTCAATGTGGATTCTGCACGCCCGGTATAATCATGAGCATAAAAGGGCTTTTGAATGAGAACCCATCTCCATCCGAAGATGAGGTCAAGCGATCTTTATCGGGACACAAATGCAGGTGTATAAGCCACTATCATGTTTTAAAGGCTGTTATGGATGTGCTGGAAAAGAGGTAAAGACCTGATGACCAAAAAATACAGGTACATAGGAAAACCGTCCAGAAGAAAGGATGCTGTGGATATTGTTACAGGAAAGGCGAAGTACATCAACGATATAAAACTTCCGGGGATGTTAACGGGCAAAGTGCTCAGGAGTCCCTTTCCCCATGCAATTATCAGGAGGATCAATACAGAAAGAGCAGAGAAATTGAAGGGCGTAAGGGCCATATTAACACATAGGGATGTTCCAGACTGGAAAATGGGAATTCCTCCCCATCTGCGTGTTCTCGACAGGAAGGTCAGGTATGTGGGGGATGCGGTAGCCCTCATCGCTGCTGAATCAGAGGAGGTCGCTCTTGAAGCCCTCGATCTCATAGATGTGGAATTTGAACAGCTCGAGCCGGTTTACGATGTTGAAGATGCCATAAAAGATGGTGCTCCCCAGCTTTACGATGAATTTCCAAATAATTTGATTCCCCTGGGAAATCCATGGTTCGGAAGCAAAAATGCCCCGGAGGGTTTAAAAGAGCTCATTACAGGTGATGTTGAAAAGGGATTCAGAGAGGCCGATGCAGTAGTTGAGGCAACGGTCAGGTATGAGAATATACCGAATTCCTTGCCCCTTGAACCTCCCGGCGCCATAGCTCGCTGGGAAGATCCTAAAACTGTACATGTGTGGTTGACCTCTCAGGGCCCCTACATGGATAGAATAAGCCTTTACTATATCATGAGAAGGGAATTCAATGTAATCGTTCACGCAACTCAGTGTGGGGGCAGTTATGGAACCAAAGGTACAGTATTGCCCATTGCCATTTATGCCATTCTTCTGGCAAGAGCCTCGGGGAGACCCGTAAAACTCTGCTATTCAAAGGAGGAACAGCTAACAGCTTTTACATTAAGGCTTGGATCACGTCTCCGGGCAAAGGTCGGGATAAAAAGAGATGGAACTGTAACCGCAGTTTCTGGAGAGTGGTTTGTTAACACTGGCTACTATTCTGCGGTAACTCAGGGGCAGGTGGCAGTGGGACTCGGGGAGGCCCAGCTTGCCGTCAGATGCGATAACTGGGATCTGAGACCGAAGATTGTCTGCACCAACCGGAATAACTCTGGATGGACGAGGGGTTTTGGAGGTCAGGAACTCAAATCGGCATTACTTCCCATCCTTTACAGAGCAATGGCAAAAGTGGATATAGATCCAGTTGATTTCTTCAAAAAGAACATCGTGAAGGAGGGTGATGGATACTACTGGAGAGATGGTAACTGGTGGATTTCCAGAGTTATTGACTTCACAAAAGCCATAGACAGAGGAGCAGAGGTTTTCGGATGGAAAAAGAAGTGGAAAGGATGGCTGAAACCCACATCAATCGATGGATCAAAACGAACCGGTATAGGGGTTGGGGTTCACAGCAATGCTGATATTGGAGAGGATGACGCAGAGGCATTTGTAAGGATAGACCCGGATTTTACAGCGACTCTCCACGTGGCCGTGAGCGAGCAGGGAGGAGGTCAGAGAAGCAACCTGTGCAAGATGGTGGCTGAAGTCCTTCAGATCCCGCCAGATAATATATTTATTTCTCCGCCAGATTCAAACATAAATCCCTACGAATTCGGGCTTGTGGGTTCAAGAGGGACTTATGCAATTGGAAGTGCGGTCATTGAGGCTGCTGAGAACGCAAAAAAGCAATTGTTTGAACTTGCAGGCAAGAAACTTGATACCGCACCAGAAAATCTGGAAACATCTGATGGAGTTATATATGTGAGAGACCAGCCTGAGAGAAATATCACCTGGAGAAGGGCAATGGGGCCCACCAGAACAATTATGGGATACGGGAGATATGAACCTGATTACTCATTATGCAATTTCATGATGACATTTGTTGAGGTTGAGGTTGATATGGATACAGATCTGGTGGAGTTAAAGCGAATCGTTAATGCAACCGATGTGGGCAGGATTATCGATCCCCCAAGCCTTGAAAATCAGCTCAATGGGTG
>WAJW01000040.1 GCA_015523685.1 Archaeoglobaceae archaeon | reverse complement strand
TTTAATTGCTGTTTTTAACATCATTTCTAAGAAATTTGATTAAAAACAAGCTAACAAACCCGAGAAAATGCTTACATGTGCCTCTAAAACCTTTTCCTAGTCTCTTATTGTTGGTAATCCTCCTTTCTATATTTCTTTCTCCGTTCTATTTTCCGGTAATCATGAATTTCGTTTCAGATAATAATAAAGCAGTCTTAACAAGAGTGGTGAGCAACATAACTATGAATACAAGTAGCGAACTTGATAAGGCCAGGGTTGTTTTCGAGTGGTTTAACTCCACTAATGGAAACATGCAAAATGTATATGGCAAAAACTTACTGTTCGAATATTATCCTCTAGAGGTCTACACAGGACCACCTTATTTTTGTATAAGACTTATTGGCCATGATAACCCTCTTTGGATCCTAACAACCAGATGCGGCGCATGTGATGAGTATGCTCTTCTTTTTATGGAAATGGCCAATGAAGCAGGACTTAAGGTCAGGAGTATCCATAATCACGGAGAAAACCACAATTGGGACGAAGTCCTGGTGGATGGCAGATGGGTTATAGTAGACCCTTCATGGCCGAAGTTCAATCCTCCCCCATCGTTCTACGACAAAAATAGGGTGACAGCGAATGGAGACGTGATCAACCTCTCTTATGCGTATGCTCTCTACCCAAATGGAGACGTAGAAGATGTAACTGAAAGATATACCAATGTCGGAACTTTAGAAGTGAAAGCAGTCGATGAGAGGGGCCGAATTCTCTCCAACGTAAGAATACATTTGTTATCCAATAATTACGTAGAAGGAAAATACACGGGATTGAATTGCATTACTGATGGAGAAGGAACTTGCGTCTTCTCATTAGGTGGTGGAAACTACACGCTAATATCAAGAAATGATGAAATACCACCACTCTACAATCAGACTTCTGTGACTATTGAAGAAAATAAGCTAAAGTCGATTGAAGTTATTCTCAAAAAAGATATATCTATGATTCCGATACCTTCCCGGATTTATGCGATTTCTTTTTCAGTTATTCTCTGGGTTTTGTTAGTGTTTTATTTGTCATTAATTAGATTAGAGCTTCCCGAGGTTTGGAATGGCTTGAAATCCTTATTTAATTATACCAAACGAAAAATCTTTTAGAGAATAGTAAGAATTAAGACAGGGTAAGAACTTGGCAGAGCAACAGACGCTTGAAGAGTGGAAAATCACAGAAAAAGAGAAATTAAGCCTTCACGACCTAGAACAGTTTCTTTGGAAGGCTGCGAATACTCTGAGAAAACCTTCAGAGTATAAAGACTACATTCTTGCGCTACTTTTCTACAAGTGAGTAGATGATGATCCATCCATATTCTTCATGGGAAACCAGTAACCAAGTTATTCATGCCTTCATATCCCCATATTCCGGTTTCACAGCTTTAATCCAGAAAACTGAATCAAAGGGCACGGTTAGATCAGGATGATACCGGGAATAAAATACTTTTATATATCTATTAAAGCTTGAGAGAACTAATGATAGGTATTGGAGTTTCAGAAATCATGGTTATTTTCTATCTGATAATCCTAGTGGGAGTATGGATTCTCATTCTTTTCTGGGTTTACAGAGATGCGGTCAGAAGATACCCACATGGCAGTATGAAGCCAGTCCTGTGGTTTGTCACTGTCTTTTTCCTTCATCTTCTCGGGCTCGTACTTTACATTCTGCTCAGACCGGAAAAAATTGAAGAGAGATAAAGAAACGATTCGAGAAATCGGACATAACAATTTTAACCGATGGTCATTCTGACTTCTGGAATTATACTCTCTTTCAGACAGTAGTATGCGGGACATCTTTCTTCCGTTATTTTCAGCAGCCTGTCAACCTCTTCCTTACCTGCATCGGTTTTAATGTGTATATCGAACACAATTTTCTCCAGTATTGGATTTTCAGATATCCCGAAACTTCTGGACATATCAAGCTGAGCTTTTGCAGAAATCCGGAACTCATCAAGGACTACCCCTTCCATTCCTGCCCATTTAGCAAATGTTGCAGCAAAACAGGCCATTGCACCCATTATGCAGTACTGAACGGGATTTGGAGCAAAGCCTTTACCACCCAGAAAAGATGGTTCATCTGCATACAGAGTTATTTTTCCACCTTCAAACCCTATCTCCGATTCAAACTGAGGTCCATCTTTTCCAATTCTCCATATTCCATCCACCTTTATGGTCTTCTTTGCAAAACCGGGGTCTTTTTTCGCTTCATTCAGAGTTTTCTCAAATTTTTCAAGATCTACCCTGTTTACAATCATTCACCCACCTAACCAATTACAATAACCCTATCAGAATCCTCCACCAGTTTAAGAAGATCTTTCATGGTTGAAATAGGACATATACCCTCTTCCTGCTGTCTTATTTTGAGACATGTACCACAGGCCAGTACCTCTCCCCCCAGTCCAAGGAATCTCTCCAGCTGTTCTCTGACATTGAATTTCTCATCATCTATGTATTCAACCTCCACACCTGCACCGAGAAGAAACACTCTCACATCATGCTCCCTTAACTTTGCTGTCACTGCCAGTCTGAAAGCATTCCATGCTTTTTCAGGATCATTCGTATTGATAACAAGTCCTATTTTCATTACCCCACCTCACGGACAATTTTTTCAAGACGATCTATATGGTTGAGGAGAACTTCCCTCATCAGATCGCATGCCTTAAGGATCCTGTCATCTGAAATTCTGTAAAATGTGCTGTTTCCCGATCTTTCTGCCTCCAGAATTCCTTTATCTCTCATCAGAGCCAGATGCTGTGATACAGTGGACTGAGGAAGATTTATCAAGCTCACTATCTCATTTACGGTTTTTTCCCCGTCCCTGAGTATGTCAATTATCTCAAGTCTCTTCGGGTTCGTGAATATCTTGCAGATATCAGCGTGAACCTCATAAATCGTTTTTGTCATATATATGAATATCCAGATATTATGATATATAAAAATTACGGAGTTATACTCGCGGTATAATATCTTCGAAAAATTGTGGAACATCGTGAGCCTGAAAATATGAAGTTTCTCAAAATCCTATCTCAAATTTCCATATCAGCAGTGGATGATCTTTCTGAATATATCTCCGGGCTGGAGCAGGTATGGTTTTCCGGTCCGGAATGCTCATTACAGAAGTATTTTCTGCAATAAGGACATTTAGAAGGTAGAAAGACTTCCGCTCCACATATCTGGCATTCAGCATAAATCTTATCTCTCTTTCTCCCGATCTTTCTCCGCCTGACCGTAATCTCCGAAGTCCCGGGGTCCGGAGTGTAATACTTTAAAAATCCTGTATCCTCTGGTACCTCTCTCATAATCTCACTTCCAGATCTTCCCATTCTCCAGACCGCTCCAACCGTCAGAAAAAATATGCCGAGAAACGATATCCTGAAAATTTCATAGTCCATCGGAAGATACCCATAGATGTGCTGACCATACGGTCCCATGTAAAGCCTGTATATGACATTTGTATCGATCCATTCCCACAGCATATAGATATAAAAGATTACAGGATTCAACCGGACCTCCTCCAGATCCTGTATCTGATCATTTCCCGTATTTTTATTTTTTCAAAATGTGATGGACAGTCCATGACCAGTTCGGCTTTTCAGAACATAAAACTTTCAGCCCACCTGAAAACTCACTATGTATGAGAACGTAAGGGAGGTTGTTAGAAGGAGAGGTGAAACCCATACTGGATGGGTTTGATAACAATAAGGAGAGAATTATTCAAATAGAGATGCAGAGTGAATACAGCACGATGCAGGTGAGATGCCGAAAAATGGTTAAAAACGAAAAAAACTCAAAAAGCTTTAACTTGAATTAGAAAGCTGAATCACATCGAGCTGGAAAACCTGAAGAAGCAAGAAAATTGAGATGCTATGGTTTGATCAACTCCCCGGATCCGAATTTGGAGACTGGAATGGATAAAAAAGTGCGATTATAGTGGCTTTTGCAGGTGAAATTTAAAAAGTTCTGTTGAAAATGGATTTTAAGATTCTGTTTCTGGCCATAGAGGTTATTCAGATTCTGGAAACACAGAACACCAATAAATTCCCATCAGGTTCACGGGAGGCAAAAAAACTTAAAGGTTAACCGGAATCGTCATTCATGAGTGGTAAGCCCCAGTAGGGTAGCGGATATCCTGTGGGCCTGCGGAGCCCACGACCCGGGTTCAAGTCCCGGCTGGGGCATCCCATAAAAAATAAATGCCTTCACAGATGGAGAATCAGAAAATAACCTGTCAGGGGTCTGGATAAAGGGCATGTTACATGCACAACCCGGAAGGGTATGTTTACAGTGATTAAACGATTTGATCATCATGCAGCCGATTTTGTAAAGGATACAGAACACCAGCACTGATTTTCTGGCAGGGGATATTTGAAGATTGAACACAGGCATTTTGAAGACAGGGAGGTTATTGAACCGAAAGAATTTTTCTGAATGTGGAAATCACGGGATGAAATTATCAGGGTATGGCAGAACATATACTTCCCTCTGAAACCTGAAAGTGGTTACCTGCTGAAAAGGAACGTGGAAAAAAGGGACATTTAATGAAAGATAGGGATCCCGGTATGATTCTTTTCATCTCTATCATGAATTTCCTCTGCACAGTAACAGAGATATGAGTGTTCTGTTTCTGAAAAATAAAGTTCCATTCCACATACCCTGCATATAAGACCGTCTTCCATGTTAGATAATACCATGTTTATCATATATAACTTTTGTGATAATCTTCAATTCAACTACATATTAATTGAAAATTTCCATAACTCTTCTGAGAATTTCTGCAATTTTACCTCAATTCAACCAGCAAAGGCGGATCATCTAATTACATGGTCAGAAAATGTTTCGTTCTGAAGGCTGATCAAACTCCAAGTCTTTTCAGATCGGATATCTTTCCCAGATACATGACTTTATCCTCAATCGCATAGACCTCTGCATCTTCAACTCTCGAATCTTTCAGCAGAGGTGATAGAAACCCGGTTGCCGTCAGCATGTCTGTCCCCTTCATCAAGGGAGAGAATGCAGGGAGTACGAATATCCCATCAATCCTGAGAAAACACGGATACCTGTATACACCACCCACGCTATCCCTGAATTTTACAGAAGGGTGCTCGTGACCCAGAATCAGCTTTCCCGCATTAATTTCGATATTTCTGTGTCCATGGAGGATGGCATAATCCCCGACCATCAGCATCTCCTCAAACTTTATGCCAGGAAATTTCCTGAGTATTGTTGGCAGGAAGTTGTCGTGATTACCCCTGATTATGCAAACCTTCACCCTCTCATCCAGAAATTCAAGGAGACGTACAACATCCTTCCACTCTCCGGGCAGGTTCTGGCTGAACTCATGCTTCACATCACCATTTATTATCAATTCCTCTATGCCATGAGATATCAGCACTTCAAGATTTTCAATTACATCTTCAAGCTGAACTTCAGGAATGCTGATTCCCGAATTCTGAAGTACGTTCTCAAATCCAAGATGTATATCGGAAATAATTGCCCTGTCTTCCAGAATAATAGCCTTTTGAGGTGTTAAAAGAACATCATCCACTTTCAGCATTTTTAATGGCCTCCAGAACTCTTGCGTGAAGTTTCTGGATGAAAGCCTTCCTGTCTTCCATGAGCACGATATCGGATTCTCCAAGGGCTATCAGATTGAAGGAGAAGGGAGATGGAGATGGGAGATCCACAAATCTGAATTCTGTTTCTCCCTCTTCTATTTTTTCCAGGTAATGCATTGCATTGTCCACTTCCATGGAGTCTTCCATTATCTCCCTGTATGCCTCTCTCAAAACAGGGAACTCAGGATCCAGTTTCTTGATTATTCCCATAAGAGTTTCAGAGTCCATCTGCTGTCTCCAGACACTCTTTTCTCTGCCCAGATAATTTCTCAGGACAAGTAAAGATCTTACAGATACATGCCTGAACCTTCTTTTAAGTATCTCAGTTTTTTCTATGGCCTGCTTCAGATCCTCTCTGAAATTATCTGTCTGAAGAATTGAAGCGATTTCATGGGGGGATATCTCCTCTGAAAGAGTCAGTACAAATCCATTGTCGCCTATCACAACACCCACATTCCTCCCGGTGATCCTCCCTGCCCTGTATGCAAGAACTCTCGCTATGGCACTGCTGGCTCTCCTGCCCACCACCGCATGAAAGACGTAGGAATGCCTTGATCTGTCATCAATGAAGTGCTCAACAAGGAGGGTCTTTTCGGTGGGAATCTCTGAAAACATTTCCTGCTCGTAAAAATAGTTATAAATCGCCTCCGCGGTTTTTCTCTCAGCATGATATTCCTCGATCAGGTACCTGAGCAGAGCTTCTTCGTCATCAAGCATTTCTTTCATTTTCCCTCTGAACTCCATGATCTTCATTCCAAGATCGTACGACAGGGGCAACTGTTCTGAAAACCAGCTTGGAACGGTTGGTCTTTCACCTTCCGCTTCCTCAACAATAATTCTCATCCCTTTAGATCCGAGAAATCTGTATGTTTTCCCGCCGAGAACAAAAATATCTCCCGGAATCAATCTTTCAGCAAATTCTTCCTCAACCTTTCCCAGCCTCTTTCCCCCTTTTGTAACCACCCTGACCGAAACTTCATCGGGAATCACACCTATATTCAGGTAATATATGGGACGGGCCATCCTTCCCCTCTTCCCGAATTCTCCACTATCCAGATCAAGCCAGATTTTTCCATATACCCTCTTTTTCTCAAGCTCAGAATAATGACCGCTGAGATATCTGAGAACAGATAAAAACTCCTCCATTGTGAGATTCCTGTAAGGATAAGAGCGCTTTATAAGTCTGTACGCGTCCTCGATTTTCCAGACCTTTTCAAGTGCCATTCCCAGAATGTGCTGTACCAGAACATCGAGGGGTTTTTCAGGAATTCTTATTCTGTCAAGGTTTCTATCCAGGGCTTCCTTGGCCAGAACTGTACATTCCACCAGATCATCCTGATCGAGAACAATTATTTTTCCAATCGATCTGTCATGAAGCCTGTGACCGCTTCTCCCAACCCTCTGTAAGGCCCTTGAGATGCTCTTTGGAGAGCCCAGAAGAATCACCTGATCAATGTATCCCACATCAATCCCGAGTTCGAGGGATGTGGAGCATACAACACACTTCATCTCCCCTTTTTTCAGTTTTTCCTCAACGTCAAGCCTGGTTTGCTTTGAGAGAGAGGAATGGTGTGCTCCAATAACGTACTCATCGCCGAGTCTTTTTTTGAGGTTGTACACAACCCTCTCCGTTGCACTTCTTGTATTCGTGAAAATCAGGGTTGTTCTTGCCTGTTTTATCAGACGGGCTATCTCTCTGTACATCCTGTCACTCATTTCCTCTGAGGGTGTGTAAATCATGTCGTCGACTGGAGAGAGAACTTTTATCTCAATTTCCTTTGCATAAGCCACATCTGCAATGACGCAATCCCTCTCCTTCCCGTCATCATCAAAGCCCACAAGGAATTTTGCAACTTCTTCAACCGGATGGATGGTTGCAGAAAGACCAATCCGAACCATCCTGCCCTTCTGACGTTTTTCCAGCCTTTCCACAGAAAGAGAGAGGTGAGTTCCTCTTTTATTCTCAGCAAGAGAATGGATTTCATCAATGATAAGATAATCAATTCTCTCGAGCAACTTTGAAAACTTTGGTGTTGAAAGGATAATTGCAAGACTCTCGGGAGTTGTTATAAAAATGTGAGGAGGATTTTTCATCTGGTTCTGCCTTTCGCTCTGGTCCGTATCTCCTGTCCTGACCCCAAGCCTGATTTCCTGAAGTTCGATACCCTCTTCTTCTGCCAGAGAATAAATCTCCCTGAGAGGTTGTTCGAGATTTCGCTTTATATCATTATTCAGAGCTTTAAGAGGTGATACATAAAGAACGTAAACCCGGTCTTCAAGCTTGTTTTCCCTTGCAAGGATTATGAGCCTGTTAATCGCAGCGAGAAATGCACTCAGAGTCTTTCCACTTCCAGTGGGAGATGTTATCAGGATGTTGTTTTTCCGTGCAGTCTCAACAATGGCGTACTTCTGGGGGGGAGTAAACCTACCGTATTTTTCCCTGAACCATCTTCGTATGAGATCATCAAGATGGTTGTAAACTTCCTCTTCACCGTATTCCTTGCCCCTGATAACCGCCATTCCAGAAAATTCTTTCGCACACAGCTTATAATCTTTCCTATACTACCCTATTTTATAAATTACTATCGATTAATTGATTAAATTTAAGATAGGTAAATTTTTTAATTGAAGAGGGGCAATCTGAACCTGTTCAGGGTGGGGAAAAATGAAAGCAGTTATACTTGCGGGTGGATATGCAACAAGGCTGTGGCCAATAACAAAAACCAAGCCAAAACCCCTGTTACCTGTGGGGAGGAAAAGAATAATAGATTTCATAATTGAAAAACTTGAACCACTCGGAGTTGATATAGTTGTATCAACAAACAAGAGATTTGAGGAGGATTTTAGAGAGTGGAGCAGGGAAAAGGATGTGGAACTTGTTGTTGAGGATACCACATCTGAGGAGGAGAAGCTCGGAGCTGTGAGAGCGCTTTCTGAACATATAAAAAGCATAAATGAGGATGTATTCCTCATTGCAGGAGACAACCTGTTTTCATTTTCCCTTGAACCGATTATTGAAAAATTCAGGAAAACAAAAGCCCTGACTATGGCGGTCTACGACCTTGGCAATCCCGAACTTGTCATGAGGTACAGCGAGGTTGAGATGGGCGATGATGGAAGAATCACGAGAATGGTTGAGAAACCCGAAAGGCCTAAAACCTCTCTTGTGGGAATAGGCATCTACGTGATCCCGGGAAAAGATTTTGAGCTCATTAAGGAGTATGTCAGGGAAAACAATCATGCTGATAATCTCGGCTCCCTCATCTCCTGGATGATCGGAAGAACAGAGGTATACGGATTCAGGGTGGATGGAGATTGGTATGATGTCGGTAACCCCGATACATACCTTGAATCAATCAGAATATTCATGGAACACCATATATCCCCTGAAGCGGAAATAGATGACTACGTCAGGATAATCCCCCCATGTGTTATCGAGGATAACACCTCCATAAGGGGGAGATCGATCATCGGGCCCTATGCATACGTGGACAGGGAATGCTTTATTGAAAATTCAGATGTGAGCGAGTGCGTGGTGTTCCGTGGAACGATAATCAGGAATTCAACCATGTGGAGAAGCATAATTGATGAGAAGTGCGAGATCCGGAATCTTGAACTTAGAAAATCCATCGTGGGAGGACATGCCAAAATTCAGAGAGGAGAGTGATGAATGAGGCAGAGATTCGTTATTGACACCACCGCACTCACCGATGTTGAGATCAGAAAGATAGAGGGATATGAGAGTCTCTGTTCTTCAATCAATGAGATCCTGAATCTGATTGCAGATGCAAGGCTCACACTTGACATCAGCTGTTATATACCCTACCCGACCATCTACAACGAGGTTGTGGATTTTATAAAGAGGTATGAATGTGAAAAGGATGTTCTCGTCAAGGTGGATACGTGGCTTGTTAAGAAGACCCCCAACAGATATGAGGTGAAGATCCCCGCAGCAATATTCTTCGAATACATAGATCACATGAGAGAGAAAATAAACAAAGGAAGGAGGGTTGCGGAAGAAGCAATCTGGGAGGCGTCAATTGTGTCTCGAAAACTTAAAGACGTGAGCAGGGAGGAAGTTCAGGATGAAATAGGGAAGGTGGTTGGAAAATTCAGGGAGAAATATCGGACAACTCTCAGGCACGGAATACTGGACAGTGCTCCGGACATAGATGTGCTTCTGCTGGCCAAGGAGCTTGAAGCCGGGGTCGTTGCCTCTGATCTCGGAATTAAAAGATGGGCTGAAAAGATGGGGCTGAGGTTTGTGGAGGCTCATAAATTCCCCAGATTACTGAAAGAATACCTGAAACATGCTGGAGGGAGCGAATGATATCAAAACCTAGAGGAACAAGAGATTTTCTCCCCGATGAGATGAGGAAGAGGCGAACTCTTGAAAGGATGTTCAGAGACATAGCAGAGAGATACGGATACGGGGAGGTAAAGACACCTGTTTTTGAGCATCTTGAACTCTTCACAATCAAATCAGGTGAGGGGATTATCGGAGAGATATACAACTTCAAGGACAAGGGTGGGAGAGATCTGGCCCTCCGTCCTGAACTCACCGCTCCGGTAACACGAATGGTAATTGAGGAGTGCCATTCAATCCCGAGGCCCATAAGGTTCTACTACTTCGATAATTGCTTCAGATACGAGAGACCTCAGAAAGGTAGATACAGGGAATTCTGGCAGTTCGGAGTGGAACTCATTGGCAGTGACAGCCCCCTCGCGGATGTTGAGGTTATTTCCCTTGCCCATACAATGCTCGATAAAACAGGAATAGAGTTTGATCTCAATATTGGCCATGTGGGGATTTTGAGGGACATTCTCTCCGGAGTGGAGGGGAAGAACCACATCATGAGGTTGATTGATAAAAAAGATAGGGCTGGAGTGGAGGATTACCTGAGAAAGACTGGAAAGGATGAGGTTCTCGAGAAGGTTACTTCGCTGATGGATATGTCCGGGAGTGCAGAGATACTGGATGAGGCTCGCAGATTCACCGGAGATTCTGATAAAATTGATCATCTCAAAACCGTTGCGGAACATCTCCATAACCTGGAGATAGAATTCACCATAGACCTTGGAATAGCGAGGGGTCTTGATTATTACACCGGAGTGGTTTTTGAAGCTTATGCCGAAGGGCTCGGTGCCCAGAACCAGATATGTGGTGGAGGAAGTTACAGACTTGCCCATCTTTTCGGTGGAAGAGACATACCCTCAACGGGATTTGCACTCGGATTTGACAGAATCGCAGAACTCTTCGAGTACAGCCCGGAAAAAAAATTGATGATCGCTATCATTTCAGTTCCGGGATTTGAAAAACATGCATTGAAACTTGCCTCAAAACTGAGGGAGAGGTTCTGCGTTATCACCGATGTGATGGAAAGAAGTGTCAAAAATCAGTTTTCCCATGCGTCTTCAGCAGGATGCGATTATGCGGTTGTGGTGGGCAGGAAGGAGATTGAGACGGGAGAGCTCACCATAAAAAATCTCAACACAGGAGAGCAGTACCTCATGACCCCTGAAAGATTCATCGACAGTTTAATCCAGTCTGCCTCGGAATGAGAAATCAACCATTGATTTTCAAAAATGATCTTCTCCGACAGTCGTCACAAGCTTGACGTTCTTTACCCCTCTTATTGATATCAGCTTCTCTGCAATCTCCTTGATCTTCTTAACATCTCCCCTCACGAGAATTACCTCAAGACAATTCCGGCCCATGTGAATGTGCATTGTTCCTGAGATGACATCTGAGTTCGAGTGCTGGATATCAAGAATGCTGTCGGTTATTCCCTTAACAGAATGATCATAGACCACGGTGACAACCCCAACCCTCTCTCCTTTTTCCTGCTCGAGCCACTCAAACTCAGTGATGTAGTTCCGAATGGCATCCCTTATCCCTTCAGATCTCGAAGAATAACCCCGATTGCTGAGAATGCTGTCGAATCGCCTCAGCAGATTTTCAGGGAGGGAGACACCTATTCTGGCAATTCTCTCCATGGGGAAAGGATGCGCTTAACCAGTATAAATCAGTATCTGATTGAGAAAATCAACACGGCAGAACTCAGACTATTCCGCCGGCGTCCTGTCGAACTCCTCAAGGACCGCAGAAACCAGCTTTTCTCTTGCTTCTCTGGTTATGGGATGGAATGTGTCTCTGAATTCCCCATTCCGGTCTTTTCTGCCGGGCATTCCCACCCACAGCCCATTTTCACCTTCAAGCACTTTAAGGCCTCTTATCACAAACTCGCCGTCAAGGGTCACAGAGGCGTACGCCTTCACAACTCCTCCCTCTCTGGTTCTGAATATCCTCACTTCTGTAATTTCAGCCAATTGAATTCCTCCACAATGTCCTTAAAACATGTTGAATATAAACTTTTTGAGAATTCAACAGATTG
Organism: Archaeoglobaceae archaeon; assembly: GCA_015523685.1. GTDB lineage: Archaea > Halobacteriota > Archaeoglobi > Archaeoglobales > JdFR-42 > WAJW01. The sequence goes on along the minus strand of WAJW01000040.1, from coordinate 5,051 downwards.
TTTTTGATTGTCCTCTTTATTCACCCTCAACAACGGGCATACTTGAGGGGATCTTGTTCATTATTTCCTCCTCAAGTTCGGAAAGATCTTTTTTGATTCTCGCAACCCCGGTCTTCATTGCTGCCTCCGCCACTTTAAGAGCCACAGCAGGAACCACACGTGGATCGGTGGGACCCGGGATAACGTAATCCTCCCTTAGCTCATCATCCCTGATTATACTTGCAATGGCATATGCAGCAGCTATTTTCATCTCCTCATTGATATCGGTAGCCCTTACATCAAGGGCACCCCTGAATATTCCTGGAAACCCGAGAACGTTATTGACCTGATTTGGAAAATCGGATCTCCCCGTTCCAACCACCCTTGCACCGGCTTCTTTTGCATCATCAGGCATTATTTCGGGGTCTGGATTTGCCATTGCAAACAGAATCGCATCATCTGCCATTCTTTTCACCATATCTCTTGTCACAAGCCCCCCGACGGAAACACCTATGAAAACATCAGCATCCTTCAGGCATTCAGAAAGTGATCCCGTTATGCCTTTTTTGTTTGTTATCTTTGCAATTTCTTCCTTCACTGCATTCATGTGCTCCTTCCTTCCGCGATAGATTGCCCCAAGTCTGTCACAGAGCACAACATCCTTAACCCCCATGGATAGCAGTATCTTGGTGATGGCTATTCCAGCAGCCCCCGCACCGCTTATCACAACCTCGATCTCGTTGAATTTCTTTCCCACTATTTTGAGAGCGTTTATCAGACCAGCAAGGGTCACAACAGCGGTTCCATGCTGATCATCATGAAAAACAGGAATGTCCAGCTCCCTTTTCAGCCTGTCCTCCACCTCAAAACAGGATGGAGCTGCAATATCTTCAAGATTGATCCCACCAAAGACAGTGGATATGAGCTTCGTTGTTGTGACTATTTCATCAACGTCCTTGCTGTTTATGCAAACAGGAAAGGCATCTATCCCTGCAAAGTTCTTGAAAAGTATTGCCTTCCCTTCCATAACAGGCAGGGCAGCCTCGGGACCAATATCCCCGAGACCAAGGACTGCGGTTCCATTTGTCACGACAGCCACGGTGTTACCTTTAATTGTATATTCATAAACACGCTCAGCGCTTTTTGCTATCTCCCTGCATGGTTCCGCCACACCCGGAGTGTATATCAGGCTCAGGTCTTTTTGAGTAGAACAGGGAACCTTGCAGTAAACACTCAGTTTACCCCTATACTTTCTGTGAAGCTCGAGTGCCTCTTCTCTCAGATCTTTCATGTCCTCCACCTGAAAATGGTAATTTTTATTATATCTTGAATCCTTGCCTTTTCTGAGATTTTAAATTTTCGTTTTATACAGAGGCCAGAAAATGGAGGTCCATATACTCAGACTGGGGCACAGAAGAGATAGAGATAAGAGAGTGACCACTCATATCGCTCTTGTGGGCAGAGCCTTCGGAGCCAGGGGTGTCTATATTTCAGGAGACAGAGACCTCGCAATCCCGGAAAGCGTTGAAAAAGTAAACAACGAGTGGGGCGGGAATTTTTATGTCGAGTACACAGAGAACTGGAAACATCTCCTCAGAAGCTGGGATGGAGTGAAAGTCCATCTCACGATGTATGGGATACCTCTTCCTGAAAAAATTGATGAGATAAAAAAAAGCAGGAAGATTCTCGTCATAGTTGGAGCGGAGAAAGTTCCTGGAACCGTTTACTCGATGTCGGATTATAACATATCCGTGGGCAATCAGCCCCATTCTGAGGTCGCCGCTCTTGCGGTATTTCTGGACAGGGTTCTGGAGGGTAAGGTATTCAGTATAAGATTTGATAACGCAAGAAGAGAGATAATTCCAGCTGAGAAAGGCAAGAAAGTGGTGAAAAAGTGATTCTGATTGCCGGAAATAATATCCGCCATGTGGTTTCATCTGCAAGAAGATCAGGTTACCGCGTGTGCTCATGTGATTCATATCAGGATTCTGATCTCCTGCTATATTCTGATCGAGCAGAGTCAATTGAAAAATTCGATGCTCTCGTGAAGGAGTTCGATGCTATCGTCCTCGGATGTGGATTTGAAGGGGCAGATGTTCCTGAGGATCGTGTTCTCGGAACTCCCCCGGGAAAAATAAAGAGGTTGCTCGATAAGAAAAAACAGTGGAAAATTCTCGATAAATATGGATTTATCCAGCCCGAGCTTGTGGATAATCTCGAAGAAAATGAATGGGGGGTTGTTAAACCCAGATATGGTTCGGGTGGAACGGAAAACAGACTTGTGAAGGGTCATGCTGACTATGACAAAAAAAGGGAAATTCTTCAGAGATACGTTGATGGCACTCCATGCAGTGTGTGTGTCATATCAACCGGGGAAGGATCAGTTGCCATTGCGGTAAACAGACAGCTCCTCGGGGTGGAGTGGGCCGGCCAGAACAGACCATTCACCTATTGTGGAAACATAACACCCTTTCCCTCCAGGGATGTGGAAAAAATTGCTGAAGATGTGGTGGAATCTCTCGATCTGATAGGCTGTAATGGTGTTGATTTTGTTATCGGAGACAGACCCTACGTGATTGAGGTAAATCCGAGATTTCAGGGGAGCCTTGACTCTATTGAACTCTCCACGGATGTGAATTTATTCAGGCTTCATGTTGATGCATGCAGGGGTAAACTCCCTGAAAAACCCAGTCCGAAGAGATATGCGGGAAGAATAATCCTTTTTTCCAGAACAGATATCAGGACACCCGTTGATCTGACTGGAAATCCTTTTTTAGCAGATATACCGCCAGTAAACAGGAGGATTGGCGCGGGCAGTCCCATCCTCTCCGTCCTGGCTACAGGTCAATCCGAAATTGATGTCACCGGGAAATTGAAGAGAATTTCTGAGTGGGTGTATGGTCTCTTTGAAGGGAAACCCAACATTTAAATCGGTTGAAGTGCATATATATGATCAATGCAGAGCCTGAACGGTGAGATTGAATATCTTGTGGAGGAATACATAAGGCGCATATCGGGGGAGGAGGGGTTTGCCATATTCAGATCATGTCCGGAGAAAGAATTCACTGATGAAGAGATCTCTGTTAAAACCGGCATCGATCTCAACAGCGTCAGAAGAGTTCTTTTCCTCCTGTATGAGGCAGGACTTGCGGAATACAGAAGGGAGAAGGATGAAGACAGTGGATGGCTTACGTATTACTGGAAAATAAACACGGAAAAGGCAAATGAAATAATCAAAAAGGAGCTCGAGAGGACCAGGGAGAATTTCATGGCCAAGATAGAATACGAGAGGGAGAACATGTTTTACTACTGTGAGAACGGATGCGGAAAATTTGTTTTTGAGGCTGCCATGAGCTATAATTTCTCCTGCCCGGAATGTGGCAGACCCCTCCAGTTTGCGGACAACACCAGGCTTCTTGAATTTCTCGAAAATGAGATAAGAAGAATAGAGGATATTCTCTCATTGCTCTGAAAAATCAGACCAGCGGTTATCTTTCACATATTTTAATAATTTCATAACAGGAATGAAACCGCTGATAGGATTTCCCATCAATACTCCTTTAAAATATAATAATAAATTTCAAATTGCCATGCGATTGTTCATGTCACCGCTCCTGAAACGTGCTGCGTTACAGAACCACGTGGACTGAGGCCCATACCAACCTTTTTATTTATGAACAGATTCTGGAAATCTGGATGACCGGGCCACAGGCAATAGAATCCATGAAGAAGGCAATAAAGGAGGCGGTATCCTCTCATCACCGGAGAATGATCGTTGTTGCCGGGCTGAAAAGTGATGAACTCGTGCAGGAAGCATTCAAAATTTATGCACGGACAAAAGGAGGGGGGTTCTCCATTCTTATAATCAGAGATGATTCAGAGGAAAAACACACACCTCTGAAATGGATGGCTGAAAGGCTCGGTTGTGAGATAAGATGCATAAAAAGGGAGGAGACGTCAGAGATACTGGGAAGTACGTGGGATGTCATGGTTGCTTACTCCGCCCACTTCCTCACACCCAACTCTCTGGGAAGGGTTATCGAGACGGTAAGGGGTGGTGGAGTCATAATTCTGGAGGGCCCGGAACTGGATGAGTGGTATAAAACCATAAGTCCATTCCATAAAAGACTTGTGAGTCCCCCTTCCCGAATCGATCAGGTTAAAAGGAGATTTGAAAAGAGGCTCGTTGAAAAACTGTTCCGGCATAGAGGCATATGGATTATCGAAAATGGAAAAGTGAAATACGAATCCCCCTATCCTGTAACAGGGAAAGGGAGGAAGAGAATAAAACTGCCGGAAAATACAAAAATTCCATCCATGATTTACTCCAGAGCGGTTACACAGGATCAGATTGCCCTGATAAGATCTGTAGAACATCTGATGACGACAGATAAAAAAGCAGTTCTCCTCTCCAAAGCAGATAGAGGGCGAGGGAAATCTTCAGCCCTTGGTATTGCCCTTGCAGGGCTGATTACGGGGGATTTCAATGTAAAAAAGATATATGTGACTGCACCTTCACCTGCAAATGCTCTGACCCTTTTTGAATTCCTGAACGACACCCTGAAAAAGGCTGGTATCAGGGTAAAGAGGATGAAGGAGAAAGAACCGCTCTCCATCAGGGCCAGTAAGGTGAGAGTCCAGTACCTTGAACCAGAAAAGATGGAAAGGGCCAGAGGAGGTCTCGGAGTAATCGATGAGGCTGCGGGAATACCGCTCCCTCTTCTGATCTCATATCTCGGAAATTTCTCAAAGGCCATCTATGCATCAACGGTTCATGGTTATGAGGGAGCGGGAAGAGGATTTGCATTGAGATTTAAGAAAAAACTTGAGAAAATGAGAGGATTGAAGATCATCGAGGTTGATCTGGAAGAACCTGTCAGACATTCTCCGGGAGATCCCATTGAAAAATGGTTGTACGATGTTCTACTTCTCGATGCAAGACCTGCAGAACTCTCTGAAGATGAGATAACCAATCTGACACCTGAAAAAACAGATTATGTTAAGATCGATCGGGATAAACTGTTCAGGGATGATGAAAGACGGCTTGTCCAGTTCGTCGGCACTTACGTTTC